>WGBT01000343.1 GCA_015494185.1 Hyphomicrobiales bacterium
CAGCAACACCGCCAGCCACGAATACGTCGGGCGGTTTCTTCGCCAATTTTTTCGGCTTTGGCGGGGGGGATAATGCAAAATCAGCCTCTGACGGGCCTGAAAAACAACTTCCGTTGACGGGATGGGGGGCGGCGGTGAAGGTCAAAACGCCGGCATCGGCGGACAAAGGCGGCAAGCCGCAGATTCGCCGCGGGGCCCTAAAAACCCCGGTCCGGACCGCCTCGGTCAATGGCGCCGCCACATCGTGGCAGACCGTGACAACCCGCAATGCGGCGGTGACAAATCCCCGTTCAGCCACAGGGAGCAGGGGAACAAAAGGGCAGCGATATGCGGTGCAAATCGCCTCCGTTCGCTCACAGAGTGATGCGGTCAAGCTTTGGCGTAGGATGAAGGCGCGTCATGGTGCATTACTGGCGAATAAAAAACCGATGCTGGTGCGGGCGGATCTCGGCGAAAAAGGTATTTTCTACCGGGTGCAAATCAGCCCAGCGGGCGATAAAGCCTCCACCCGGAGACTTTGCGAGCAGATGAAAGCCCAGGGCACCTATTGCTTTTTGGTCAGGCGTTAGCTAGCAGACTGTCGGACTTAACCGAATTGACACGGATGCGGCTCATTTCGCGCCTGAGAACGCAATAAAAATCTAAAAGTGGATACACTTCGTCGATTTATATCACGCACTCAGTCCCAAAATGATCTCACACCGCGTTCAACCCGGAAAGCCCGACAGTCTGCTAGACGAACTTGTCGAAAATGCAAGTGTCTCCCCATGGAAGATAAGGACAGGTGCAGACCGGAAGATATTATTCAACCTGCCCCTGTCTATCAGGTCAAGTTCAGATTTTTACAGATCATGTGTTTGCCTTGAAGGGCAATCAGGGCATACGTCATGACGACGTTGCCACCTTTCTGGATGACCCGGAAACGCGCTTGAGATGATCGAAACGGTGGACGCCGGTCATGCCCGGATCGTTTTGGCCACGGGGAATCGCGAAACCACATTTCCGGGACGAAAAAACAGCTCCAATATTGCAGGTTTTCGTCGTCTTTATCCACGCAATTTCTGCAAAAGCAACACCGCCTCCCCACCAATTTCCAACACCAAAGCAACCGCCTGAGGCGTTTTTTACATTTGACCATTTCCATCTCATCCTGAAATGGATAAAGCTCATTCTTTGGCTGAAATTCTGGATACCCCAGAGCCTTGCCATCCCCGCTAAATCAACGTCGTTCACGGTTGACAAAAAAGCGGGCGAGTTGGCCTAATTGCTGACGGATTTGGCCCTTGTGTTCCTGGAGGCGGGCATAGTGATGCAGGGCTTTGCGGCTCATACCGGGGCGCAAGCCAACCAAAACGTCACCGGTGCGGCGGCGGCCGGCCCACAGGCTTTCGAGAACATGGCCGGGCTTGGCGGCAGAATCGATGCGCAGGTGACGCTGGCTTTCGAGCAGGTTCGTCACCGTGGCGTAATCATTCAAAAGCCCTGGGGCGAAACGGGCGAAATCCTCATCATAGGCGGCTTTGATCGCCCAGCCATTGTTGCCAGACAAAAGCGTGATGCTGGCGGCAAGGGGGCGCTCATCGAGCAACAACAGTTCACAGCTGATCCCAGCATGCTGTGCCGCTCCCCCATAGGCTTCGCGGGCAAAGGCAGCGGTGTCTTCGCGGCAGGCAAAGGCGGTGCCTGCCCGTCCCTTCCAACCCGCTTTTTCCAGTTGCAAGAACATCTCGACACTGCGCTGGACCTCTTCGGGACTGGTGAGGATTTTGTGGCGCAACCGGCCTTCCTGAGCCAGCCGGCGCCAGCGGCGTTTGAGGCTTTTGCGGCGTTTGCTGCTGATGTGGTTGGCTTGTGTGCGCCGCCCTTCAGGGGTCAAATCCAGCATGGCGCGGTGGTGTTCGTTGATGATGGCCAAAGGCAGGCCCTGTTGCTGTGCCCATGGCCGCAAGGTGGTCAACAGGGGACCGTCAAGATCAAGCTCGGGCAAAAGCAAGGTCAGGGGACGGGGCCGCCGCCGGTTGACAAAAGACAACAGGGCCGAAAGGGCCAAGGGGGCTGCATCTTGGTGCAACAGCGGAGCCGAGGCGGCAAAATAAGGGGTCATCCAGCCCTTCAGCTGCCAGCCAAAACCACTCACGGTCATGGGAAACAGGCCGATCAGCTGGCGCGCCTGCCCGTGCCCGGTTTGGCTCCGCCAGACGGCGAGAGCGTGGGCTTTGTGGCGGCTGTCGAGATGTTGCGCGGCGGCAAGGGCACTGGCCGGTTCATAAAAGGCATTGGGTTCAAGCGCGTGAGCCGCAAGCTCCTGCCAGGCCCGGGTAAAGGGAGAAAGTTTGCCAATCGGCAGCCAGTCGATTGTGACATCATGCTTTTGAGGGGCGTTGAGAAAATCAGCTTTGAGCATGGGGTCTTGCCTCCCTTTCATTTATCGAGCGTTGGAAGGGGGAAGTCGAAACAAGAGGGTTTCGATGCCCGTCACACGCCGGGCGAGTCGTGAAAAGATGAGCCCCTTGAGCGTGAGGGTGGCTGCGGTGGCGGCAGCCGCTCCATAAAGGCCAAAAGCGGGAACCAGGGCAAAATTCAAAACGAGATTGGCAAACAGCGTTGCCAACAACACGACCATGACCTTGTCTTGATGGCCCAGCATGGTCAGCAGAAATTCCGCTTGTCCGCTAGTGGCATGAAGCACGAAGCCCAAGGCGAGGATGAACATCAAAGGATAACCCGCCGTGAAATTGCCGCCAAACATCCACAACAGGGGATAGCCCAGAACAAGGATCAGCGCGGTGGCGGCAAGGGCGGGCCAAAAGGTCCAGCGGGTGGTGGCATGGGCAAAGCTGTGCAGTTTGTCTTTCGCGCCTGATGCCTGATAGGCGGAAAATTTTTGCAAGGCGGTGGCGCTTACGGCGAAATGAATGAAGGAGACAAGGGCCACGGTTCGGGCGGTGGCGAAATAGATGGCCAGTTGATCAGGCGGCACATAAAGATTGAGAACGAACAGATCCGCATAAGTCTGCAACAAATCGAAACTGTCCACCAGGATGAGCGGCAGAGCGGCCCTGAGCCACAGGGCGGGGCTGTAACGCCGTTGGCTGGGGAGAGGAGTTTCATCGGCAATCTGACGCCGCACCATGGCCATTTGAACCAGAAGGGTCAAAAAGGTGGTGACAATGGCGACCGCAAGGGCGGTGGTGGCGGTGGCCGGTGCGCCCCACCACAGGGCCGCCGCCACACCTAGGATCAAGAGAACTGGCCGCAGCAGATAGGGGGGGATGAGGGCGGTGCCGACCCAGTCAAACCCCCGTGCCACCCCTTCTTGCATGTCCGTTAAGGCAAACAGGGGCACACAGATGGCCGCCAGAAACAAAGGCAGCACGTAATGATCCGTGACCACATCCTCAAAGAGATAAAGCAGCGCCATGCCCGCTATGGCAATCATTAGGCTGGCGAAAAATGTCGCCAGCTGAGAAAAATGCAAATAGCCGGCCAGCCGTTCCAATTGCCCCCGTTGCAGATAGCGGGGGACAAAGCGGATGACGGATTCGTTGAAACCGAAACAAGTGATGTGCCCAACGATGATCACCCAGATCCAGACATAGGCAAAGATGCCATACTCGAACTGTCCCAAAAGCCGCGCCAGAAAGATTTGGCTGAGATAGGCAAATCCGGCACTCAAAACCCGGATGACAAAGGCCGAAAGCGCCTGGCGTTTTGCGCGGGTCTGCTCGTCCGGCCGCGCCAACAGGTCTTTGATCATCATGTATATTGTCACGATGAGAGCCTGTGGTGCGAATGTCCCATCCTGTAATTTCAAGCTGCGCATATTATTTCTGCTCTTGTTTAAGATATTTATTTTTCCTTTTACCTCTTTGAGGGTGGTTATTAGGTTAAAGTGAAAGCAATAATCTTGCCAGTTCTTGGTTTGGAAGGGAAAAGATGATTGTTTTATTTTTTTTTAAATGGCGGTCTGGTTTGTCAGTCCTGCCGTGTCTGAGCGCCAATGGCCATCAACGATTCCTGCTCCCTCATGCCTCATTCCGTAAAAAAATCCGCATGGCTTGATTTATTTAACGGCAGTGGTCTGCTTATTAAGAGATTGTTCATTCAAATCGCGGAATTTGTTGACAACCTATCCGGGAAGGTACGTGTCGCGTGAAGCTGGCCGGTGAATGGCTCATCTGACCAAGAAGGATAGGCAGAGTTTCATTTCAACGGCTAACAATGGTGATTTCAGATGCAGCAAAAAAATCAAGCAGCCTATTCTGTTATCGGTTCCGATCTTACGGTAACCGGTCAGATCGTTTCAAAAAGTCCAATTCAAGTCGATGGTCAAATTTTGGGGGATATCCATTGCCCAGCTCTTGATGTTGGCGATAGCGCAAAAATCCAAGGTGGGATTGTCACCGAAGATGCTGTCGTCTATGGCCAGGTCAAGGGATCCATTCAATGTGAACATTTGACGTTGCAGAATACGGCCAATGTCGAAGCGGATATCCGCTATAAGTCATTGACCGTGGAGCAGGGGGCGATCTTTGAAGGAGGATTGACCCGTGTCAAAGACAATGAACCGGTAAAGGATAAAGCCGCCGCTGAGGCTGCGCAAAGTGGCCGTAAGTTCAAGTGGTAGCGCAAACACAACGGCTCTAAATTGAAAAAGACCGGTTGCCCGACAAGCAGCCGGTCTTTTTTTGACGGGCAAATAAAACATCTACACAGCCCCTATAGATCCTGGCGCGTAAAGTTAGGGAGAAGAAAGGGGGCATGTTGGCGGCGTGGGGTTATAGCTCATCATTCCGGTGAGGCATCGAGCATGGTGCGGGCGGCTTGGAAGATATCTGCAAACATGGTTGGTGTAAGCCGCCCCGTATTGGTGTTGTAGCGTGAGCAATGATAGCTGTCGAGTAAGACAACCGTGTTGCCTGTGGTTGGGGGAGCGGTTGGGGAGGGTGAGGATGGTAAGGCTGGAAGAAGATGTTTCGCGCCATGGGCAAAGGGATGATCTTTGAGTTTGCAGCCCAAGGCTTTCAAGACGCTGTCATGGGCGATGCGTCCAAGGGCTACGATCACTTGCAATTGCGGCATTTGTTGTAACCGGTTGACGAGGTAAGCGCGGCAAGTGGTGATTTCGGCGCCGGTTGGTTTGTTTTGCGGTGGAACGCAGCGCACGGCATTGGTGATCATACAGTCGATTAGACGCAGGCCGTCATCCGGGCGTTGGCGGTAAGTGCCGGTGGCAAAGCCAAAATCGATCAGGGTGGGGTAGAGCAGATCGCCGGCATAGTCGCCCGTGAAGGGGCGTCCGGTGCGATTGGCCCCTTGTAGACCAGGAGCCAGCCCAACCACCAATAGGCGCGCTGTTGTGGGGCCAAAGCTGGGAACCGCGCCATTGAACCAGTCAGGATGTTTTTTCTGGTTGGCCTGGCGATAGGCGAGCAGCCGCGGACATCTTGCGCAGTCTTTGTCGGGTTCGGCTCCAACATAGGGGGGAAAGTCAGTTGATTGGGGCGGCACCAGTAATCTCTTTTTTAAGTCCAAACCTGTCCTTGCATTCCATGGTGAGCGTTTTCGCATTTTCCTAAACTGTGTCAAGGATAGAACCGCTTCGCGGCCGCCACAAGCGAGCGTGGAGTACGGTGAGGCCACCGAGGCTTCTCGGCACGACAGGGGCTTAAAACAAGCGAACGTGGAGTACCGCAGGCACGACAGGGGCTAGAAAATGCCGGTCCTTGACAATGTTTGGGAAAAAGCCAGAGTCTCATCATGGAATGAAAGGACGAATCTGACACTGTCTGTCAGATTGAGTGCAGACTTTTACACTTTGTGTCAGGGTCATGTCATCTAGATGTCACGGTCATGTCATCTCGAAAAGGACACCTTGGGCGAAAATTGGCAAACTGCGATCAAAACTGCAATCACATGTCAGTATATTCGTCTTCCGAATTGGGATCGTAATCAGAGCCTTTGAACATTTTGTCGTTCTGGTCATATGGTTCGATATGTGGTTCCTGATCCTCTTTCAATGGGTTTGTGGAAGAACGGCAGATCTTGGCTTCCAAATCTGAGATTTCAATAAATTGATCGGCCTGGCGGCGCAATTCATCGGCGATCATTGGCGGATTAGTGCGCAATGTTGAAACCACACTCACCCGTTTGCCCTTATGTTGCAGAGCTTCAACCAGAGAGCGAAAGTCACCATCGCCGGAAAACAGAATAATATGGTCAAGATGCTCTGCCAGCTCCATGGCATCCACAGCAAGCTCAATATCCATATTGCCTTTGATCTTACGGCGGCCCGCCGCATCGGTGAATTCTTTGGTGGGCTTGGTGATCATGGTGTAACCATTGTAGTCGAGCCAGTCGATGAGGGGGCGAATGGAGGAATATTCTTGATCTTCTGCAATGGCGGTATAGTAAAGCGCCCTGATCAGATTGCCGCAGCTTCGGAAATATTGGAGCATCAACTTGTAATCAATGTCAAAACCAAGAGCTTTTGCGGTTGCATATAAGTTTGCGCCGTCGATAAAAAGCGCTATTCTCTCATTCTTATGAAAATACATGACGAAATCCTGATATTATGAAATTCGAGCAGATTGTAATCATAATGGTTTAAATAATGGTGAGTTTTTGTTTCATTTTCCAGAATATGGCGCATTATGCCGCGTTTTGGGAATAATATTCTTCTTTTGTTCCTGATTGGGCCAGGAAATATTTGCTGGAATGAAGGCGCCTCAATTGCATTAATGTGGGAAGATCGGGCCAAAAAATCAAGCTATTAGCAAGCCAGCCCCGGTATCATTGAGGGAGTGCTGACAGGCTGCAATCGGCCTGTAAAGGGTGTGTGGTTGCTTTTGGTTAAGAGAAGAGCGGTTGGCGTATGACGGAAAGCATTGCTTAATGCGGCTCTTGGTCCACCTCATAGATGCCGGTTTTGGGATTTTTCCGTAAAGTTGGAATGTGTTTGCGGTGTGTGGCGCCCGGGGGATTGGGGGCCGCTTTTTCATTTTCACGGGGCTCTTTGGTGATGGCGGTTGCTTTTTTGAGGAGTTTGAAACCGAGATAGGCCCCGGCAGCAGCAAGAGCGATGGCGATTGGATGGGGCATGAGCTATGAAATCCTTGTCACTCTATAATGGCTTGATACGATGACCGGCTTTTATAAGCCTTGGGCATTTTGAATTGGGCATTTTGAATAAGATGTTTCTTAACGGCCAAAGCGCTGCCAAAGCATACGCGCTTCAAGGGCTGAGAGCAAATCTTCAGTCAATGAAATGCCTTCTGTTGAGGGCAGCGGCGGCTGCAAATGAGCTCCAAACAGCGGCATCTTACGAAACAGGCCGCGCTTGTCTTCAACTAGCTTTAGTTTAACCTGGGGGCCGAATTTTTCTTCCATCTTGCTGCGCAAATCGGCGATGCCATCGATCAATCCAAGTTCCAGGGCTTTATGGCCGCTCCAGAATTCACCGGTAAACAAGCTCTCACCTGCAGCGGCGATCTTCTCGCCGCGGCGCTTTTTGACAAGCGCGATAAATTGCTGATGAACGTCCGTTTGCAGGGCTTTCAGCCGGGCGACGTCGTCAGGATTTTCCGGCTGGAATGGATCGAGCGTCATTTTCTTGTCGCCAGAAGTGTAAACACGGCGTTCGATGCCAAGTTTGCGCATCAGTTCGACAAAGCCAAAGCCCGCCGATATCACCCCGATTGAGCCGATGATTGAGCTGCCCTCGGCATAGATTTCATCTCCAGCCAAGGCCAAAAGATAGCCCCCTGAGGCGGCTGCATCTTCGGCAAACACATAGACCGGCAGCTTGTGGGTCTTGGCCAGCAGCCGGATGCGTTTATAAAGCAGGGTGGATTGGACCGGCGAGCCCCCCGGGGAGTTGATTTGCAGGGCCACGGCCTTGGCCCCTTTCATCGTGAAGGCGCGCTCCAAAATGCCAGCCATCCCCGCCAGCGTCAAACCCGGACGCAGCGGGCTGGTCAGCCCAATCGGTCCGGCCAGACGCACCACAGCAACCCGTTTCGCCCGTGACAATAATCCCATGAAATCCC
>WGBT01000344.1 GCA_015494185.1 Hyphomicrobiales bacterium
ATCCATGAGTCATAATATAATGAGTAAAACGCCCCCAGAGAACAAGGCCTCCAAGAAAGAACCGAGGCCGAAAATGCAGCTGTTCAAAAAACCGCGGGTCAGTATCGGAACGCGCCTGCGCAACAATTTCCTCACCGGTCTTGTCATCGTTGGCCCGGTGACGATTACGATCTATATCGTTTGGTGGTTCATCGATCTGATTGACAGCTGGGCGGAACCGCTGCTGGATTCCTCCGTCAAGCCGCTGCTCCAGAATTGGTTGCGGCCGCTATTGCCCGAAGGGGTGGCCCCGGAAAATATCCTGCCCTTTACGATTCCTGGTGTTGGGCTGATTTTCATGGTGTTTCTGATCATGGTGATCGGGGCGCTGGCCGCCAATTTGTTGGGGCGTTCCGTGCTCAATTGGGGGGAAGCGCTTTTGGGGCGCATGCCGGTGGTGCGCAGCCTCTACCGGGCGACCAAGCAGCTTTTTGAGACGGTGCTATCCGAAAGGGGCACGAGCTTTCAAAAAGTTGGGCTGGTAGAATATCCCCGCCGCGGGATTTATGCCATCGTTTTCATTTCCACCGAGACGACGGGGGAAATTCTTGAACGAGTCGATGACGGCACAGGGTTGATGAGTGTCTTTTTGCCCACAACTCCAAACCCAACATCGGGTTTTTTGTTATTTGTGCCCAAAAGTGAAGTGGTGGTCCTTGACATGTCGGTGGAAGAGGGGGCCAAGATGGTGATCTCAGCAGGGCTTGTTGCGCCTGATTATCAAAGCAAATTACAACGGCTCGCCGAGGCGGCCAAAGATCAACCCGCTGATCACAAACCCGAGCCCCATCCTGCGTGATCCATGATTTTGGGAATCAAGCGGGGGAGGGCCCGATTTGCGCCAGCCAATTCCGCAATGCTTGGGCACCGGCTTGGGCCACGGCTGTGCCGATTTGTCTGGCATCGGTTCTGATTTGCTCCAGCTCGAGGCCTGTTTGCATCAACTCGAAACAATGGCCGATCAACCAGCGTTCGATTTGATTGGGCTGTGCTTCCATATGAAATTGCAGCGCCAATCCATAAGCGCCTTGGTCATGGGAGGTCAGTGAAAAAGCCTGATTGGGGGTTATCGCGGTTGAAGCCAGCAAAACCGCCTGTTCGGGAAGATCGAAAGTATCGCCATGCCAATGCAGCACATTCCATTGCGCCGCTTCCAAGGCTGCTAGGCTAGAGCTTTGGCCTGCTGGTGTTGGCGTCAATGGGGCGTAGCCTATTTCTTTGGCCGCTGCCGGATAAATCCGGCTTCCCAAAGCACGGGCCATCAATTGCGCCCCAAGACAAACGCCAATGACCGGCTTTTGGGCCATAAGACGTTTTTCGATAAGGGTCAATTCATCGCCAAGAAACCGGTAAAGATGATCCTGATCTGCGCCAATCGGCCCGCCCAACACCACCAAAAGATCGGCTTTTTCAAGTTCAGGTTGGCGCAGATCATCTATCCCCGCTTCAACATAGCGGCAGGCATAACCCGCCTCTTGCAAGACCGGGGCAAAACGGCCCAGATCCTCAAAGGCCACATGACGAATAGCAAAAGCTGTTTTGGTCATTATCAAATCATCTTCCCTTGTTGAGAAACATGCCGGTGGTTGTACATCGACCGCTCAGGCTTTTCGTATATCTTTAAAGATTTTAGGTAAATTGAACGGTGTACGGGGCCAGCTCATACCTGGGCCGTTTTGTCGACAGTTTTAAGGCGTTTGCAGCGCTTTCTGTTTTTAATCACCCAGGGGAGTGCCGAACCGGCCCGGTTGCCGCCATTTGTTTGTGAGGGCGCGCCAATTGGGGCTGCATCAATCGGGGCAATTCCCCTGACGGCCTGAGGCCGCGCTTCATCGCCAGTTGCCGCAAGGGGGCGAACCGTTTGAGAAGATGCAGCCCGAACCCGCGGGCCAGATGGATTGGCAGCGCCTCGGATATCAGTGACCGGTTCAGCAGGTCAACGGCCATGATGCGTTCGGTGATATCGCTGCGGCGGTGATCGTCATAATCTTGTAGCACGGTGTCATGGCCGGGAGGGTGGCCGGCGGCCAGGCCCTTTGCAATGCACTGCGCTAACCAGGCGGCATCTCGAAAACTGAGATTGAGCCCTTGCGCGCCGATCGGGGGCAGCACATGGGCCGCTTCGCCCAACAAGGCGATATGATCGCGTCCCATGCTGTCGGCTTGTTGGCCGGCAAGGGGAAAGTGAGCGCGGCGGCTTACCGTCTCGACCTGTCCCAAGAGCCCTTCGAGCCGCTCCTGTAAATGATCGCGGAAAGCGGTATCACTTTCCGTCATGAGGGCGTCGGCATGATCAGGGTGCAAGACCCAGACCAGGCTTGACGCATTGCCTTCCAGTGGCACCGTCGTCAAGGGGCCCTCAGCGGTATGGAATTCGGTTGAGGTGTAATGATGCGGGCGGCTATGGCTGAAATTGCAAACGATTGCCACTTGTGGATAGCGCCAGCTCTTGACCCCAATTCCCGCCGCTTTGCGGCAAATGGAGTGGCGGCCATCGGCGCCAATTATGAGATTGGCGCTGAATTCTTGGCCTTCTATTGTCACCGCTGAAACATGATCCGGCTGGCGGGTGAGGGCTGTGACTGCCTTGGTCTCGAGCCGTGTGATTGCACGGTGGCGGTCAATGGCGGTTTGCAACACGGTGAGCAAATCACTGTTGCGGATATTGTAGCCGAACGGTTCGGCTTGAATTTCCCGGGCCTGAAAGAAAAGATCGGGGGCGCGCGGCAAGCGGCCGGTGGCGTCGATGATTTGCAGGTTCTCAAGTGGCGTGGCGTGTTTGGATAAGGCGTCCCACAGGCCAAGATTGCGCAACAAGGTGATCGCTGGGGTCATCAAGGCGGTTGTGCGCAGATCGGCGCGATGGGCAGGAGGGGGCGGGGGGCCGACACTGAGCAAGCGCAAATTATCGATTGTGTCAGCAATGGCTAGAGCCGCAATCAGCCCGGCCGGCCCACTGCCAATAACGGCGATATCCGCGTGATGGGGCAGGTCATTCTGGTCATTCTGGTGATGCTGGTCATGGGCCATGGTTGGTGGCAGTGTTCGTACTTGGCAAAATCCAAGAAACGGCGAGATGTTGGTGGCTTGGCAAGCTCAACCGCTCTCAAGCGTCAACGCCCTTAAGCCACCTGTCATCCCGCCCATTCTTTGCGTGTCATATTGAAGATGTTTTTGCTATTGTGCGGCTTCTGGTGTTTTTTGCCGGGGGGCGAATTTGGCCTTCAATTCCCGGTCGCGCAGCAGGGTGTTCAGGCTCATCCCCACGATCATCGAAACCACGAAGATCAACACTTCCTGCTTCCAGAAATAAAGGGCGGTGATCGCTGGCCCCGGGCAGAGCCCCACGAGCCCCCAACCGGCACCAAACAACATGGAGCCCAACACCAGTTTACCAGTGATGTCGGAGCGGGTTGGTACCGCAAAGTCGACGCGGAAAAGCGGCTCCCGTTGCCGCCTCTGGATGGCAAAGGCGATAAACATCACCGCCAGCGCCGAGACGAAAACCACCCCCAAGGTGGCGTCCCATTTACCGGTTGGAATAGCCGCAAAGTCGAGGAAATTCAGCACCTTGGCCGGGTTGACCATGCCTGAGATCGTCAATCCTGCGCCGAAGATGAGGCCGGAAATGATGGCTATGATGATATGCATGACGCTATTGCCTCCTGTAATTAGCTGAAATAGGCGTCCAGACCAGCAAGTGAAACCAGTTGGGTCATCAGGTTGGAAACTTCACCGACAAGGCCGGTGTGGCGCATGATGAAGACCACGGCGGCGGCGGTGCCGAAAAAGATGGCGGTGGCCAAAATCGAGCGAACCGAAAAGCGCGGAATGCCGCAAACCCCGTGGCCGGAGGTGCAGCCCGAGCCCAGCCGTGTGCCAAAGC
>WGBT01000345.1 GCA_015494185.1 Hyphomicrobiales bacterium
AATGCGTAAGGATTTGTGCCTTGATGCGGGATATTATAAGGCCGCCTGTGCGGGGAATGCGATGGTGTGATTATGGGGCGGGATGGGGCCCGGGGTGCGGAAAGGCGGGAACTTCAAAGAATATTATAGCAGCAGCCCTGCCGCTCAATGTTTGGCGGCACTTTTAAAACACCCCCGGATGAGCGCTGTGGCGCCCCGGTCAGAAGGTTTGCCTTCCGCCACCACATAGCGGCCATTGCACACGGCAATACGGGGCGGCAGATGGGTTGCCTCAAACAAGTCATAGCCGGCCTTCAAATCACGCCAGAACGGGGCCCAGCGGTTGGCGCCATGGAGATACATGTTGAACGCGGTGAGCCGAAACGGGAAGGCATGGACGTGGATTCGCTTCTGCCCTGCCTTCAGGGCGGCGGTGATGAAGTCCCATATCTCGGTGATGACCGCATTGGTCATGGCGTAACAGCCAATCGACGAACAGCCGCCATGAACCATCAGAAAAGACCCGGTTCGGCCATGCTGGCGGTCATATAGATTGGGATAGCCAAGATTGAACGAGCGATGCCAGCGGCTGTTGGGGTTGAGCTGGGCTTTACTGACGGTATAGAAGCCTTCGGGTGCCTGCTTGTCGCCGGTCTTTTGTTTGGGACCAAGACGGCCCGAGAAACGACAGATCGGATAGCTGTCGAAAAGCACGAATTTATCGCCCTTCATCAGCCACAGTTCCAGCTTGGCCTCACGTTTGAAAAGCCGGATGAAAACCGGGGCGCCAAGCTTGACACCGAGCGCCTTCAACCGCGCCTTGCGCCGGGTGAGATCCGGCGTGCCGGGCAGTGCCTTGCCGGTGGCCAGATGATAGCGCCGCAACAGCTTGTTCTTGAACAAGGCCAGCCCTTCCGTCCCCTGATCGAGCCACTGACGCCATTGACTGGATGGCGGGCTTTGGGGCTGTTGGAAGCGGCTCGTTTTGCCAGTTGGATTTGGGGTTTCTGAAACCGCATGGGTGATGAATGTGAGGTTCAGAAAAAGCGCCAATATCACGCCATGAAAGGTATGTTGCAAAATCATGATTGCTCAAAGCCAGCACTTGATAAGTCCAATAGCCTTTGGTTTCTTTCCACAAACCCGTATCAGATCCGCCCTTACATTCCATGGTGAGACACGGGCCTTTTCCCAAACCTTGTCAAGGACCGCTGAAAGCGGCCGCGAAGGGGCATCCCTTGACAAAGGTTGGGAAAAGGCGAAAACGCTGCATCATGGTAAAGTGAGGATAGGTTGGGGATAAAAGCGGCTGGCGAGTTGTCCCCCGGCTGTTGGGGCAAAGCTGGATTTGGGAACATGATCCATCATTCGAGCGTGTTTCTATTGTGGGTTTGAGGCTTCTTGTAAGCCTCGGTGCGGGTGCCTGCTTGCTTATAAGCCGCAATGATTAAGGCTTGCGCCTGGTCAAGCGCTTCGGCTAACACTTCTGGTTAGTCCAGAATAACGTCAATCAATAAAGAGCATGCGACCTTGTCAAGATTAAGCCAAGCTGAGGAGGCCGTTCAAGTTGCTTTGAAACCTGCAAGTGAACGGCGGGGTGCAAGGCCCGCGCCCGGCAAGTCTGTTGATTTGAAACCCTTGCTGATGCTGTTACCCTATTTTCAGCGTCATCGTCTGATGGTGATGGCGGCGGCCATTTCGATGGTGTTGGCCAGCCTGGCGACCTTGGCGGTGCCGCTTGGTGTGCGGCCGATGATCGATCAGGGGTTTTCCGCCGAAAACAGCGCTTATATCAATCGTTATTTTGTGATCATGATGGCGCTTGGCTTGCTTTTGGCGCTGGCCAGTGCGGCGCGCTTTTTCTTTGTCAATTGGCTTGGCGAGCGTGTGACAGCCGATTTGCGGGCCGATGTTTTCTCTCATTTGATCCGGCTCAGTCCCAGCTTTTATGAGCGCACCCATTCCGGGGAGGTGATGTCACGGCTGACCGCGGATACCACCCAGATCAAGGCGGCAATTGCCACCAGCGTTTCGCAGACTGCCCGTAATGTCATTATGGTGGTCGGGGCAGTGGTGATGATGATTGCTTCAAGCCCGAAACTTTCCGCGCTGGTGGTGTTGGCCATTCCTTTCATCGTCTTGCCAATCATCCTTTATGGGCGGGCGGTGCGGAAACTATCGCGCCGGGCACAGGATCGTTTGGCGGATGCCTCGGCCTTTGCCGCAGAAAATCTTTCCGCCATCAGGACGTTGCAGGCCTTTACCTTTGAAGACGCGGTCAAGAACCGGTTTGTCAAGGCCGTTGAGCGGGCTTTTGAAGCCGCCCGGTCACGGATGGTGGCCCGGGCTGGGCTGACGGCATTGGCCATTGCGCTCGTCTTTACCAGTATTATTGCGATTTTATGGTATGGCGCCCATGAAGTCTTGTCCGGCCGGCTGACGGCGGGCACACTCGGGCAATTTGTGCTTTATGCGCTGTTTGCGGCGGGTTCTTTAGGCGGTCTTGTCGAGGTTTGGGGGGAGGTGCAACAAACCGCAGGTGCTGCCGAACGGTTGGCGGAACTGCTTGCAACACCGCCCCAGATCACCACTCCCGCGCATCCGCAACATCTGCCCAAGCCGGTGCGCGGGGCTATTGAGTTTCAAGATGTGGATTTTGCCTATCCAAGCCGGCTGGAAGCCCCTGCGCTCAAGGGAGTGAGTTTCAAGATTACGCCAGGCGAGCAGGTGGCGATTGTTGGGCCCTCGGGGGCGGGGAAGAGTACGCTGTTTTCGCTGTTGTTGCGGTTTTATGATCCGCTTAGCGGTGAAATCAGGCTCGATGGGGTGCCAATTCGGGCACTGCCATTGGAAGAGTTGCGGGCGCAAATGGCACTGGTGCCCCAAGATGTGGCGCTGTTTGCCGATAGTGTGGCCGCCAATATCAGCTATGGTTGCCGCGAGGCGAGCCGACAGGACATCGAGCAGGCGGCCAAGGCAGCCCAGGCTTATGATTTCATCATGGCGCTGCCTGAAGGCTTTGAAACCCGCCTCGGGGAACGCGGGGTGACCTTGTCGGGCGGCCAACGGCAGCGTATTGCCATTGCGCGCGCCATCTTGCGAGACGCCCCCATCTTGCTGTTGGATGAAGCCACCAGCGCCCTTGATTCAGACAGTGAGGCAAAATTGCAACAGGCGCTGCAAAGGGTGATGCAGGGGCGAACCACCCTGGTGATTGCCCATCGCCTGGCCACAGTCAAAGCAGCGGACCGGATTTTGGTCTTGGAAGGGGGGCGCATTATCGAGGTCGGCCGCCATGATACGCTGGTGGCTCAAAATGGCGCTTATGCACGCTTGGCCAAACAGCAATTTGGGAATGACTGAACCCTCAAGGCGGGACACTTGATCTGATGATCTGACCGGCTGTGATCGTTTTCCTTAAATTTTGCCGTTCAAACCAGTCCTTATACCAGCGCCACCTGACTTTCATTCGTATACCGTTCAATTGACGCAAAAAGTTCAAAAGGGATACGAAAACGTCAGCGGTCAATGATAAATACCGCCGGTATTATATCAAGGGCTTTGGTATTTATCTAAAAGTCGGAGCTTACCGCACAGGCAATGTCAGTTCCGTCCTTACATTCCATGGTGAGCGTTTTTGCATTTTTCCAAACTTTGTCAAGGGCCGCTAAAGCGGCCGCGAAGCGGTCTTGACCCTTGACAAAGTTTGGAAAAATGCGAAGGTCTCATCATGGAATGTAAGGACAGGTTTAGGCTGCAGCCAGTAAGGTATACCAGTGGTCCCAGAGCTTTGCCCCGCATGCTGTTGAATTTATGCAGAAAATTCAATTGGTCTGGAAAGTCTGAATGGCTCGGTGATAAATGCCGCCGGGCTTATGTTATGACAAGCCCGTGCCGTATAGAACGGTTTGCAGGGGAGCGCTGTTGAAGAGTTTTGGCAGTCCCCAGCCCAGCAGGGCGCCCAGGGCCGCAACACCAAGCCATGCCATTACATGGGCGATTGTTTGAGGCCAATTTCGGGCCACGCGGATTTCGACAATGGTATCAGGCAGCCGGGCTTCCCGAATCTGGCCTTCTTTATTGATGGTTTTGGCGGTCACGATCAGCTTGACCCGGTGACGGCCCGGCCGGCAGGCCCGCAACTGCCATTGCCAGCTGGCAAGATCGCTGTGGCCGATAAAGGCTTGGTGGGCATCGATCCAGTGGGTATCTGCCGAGGTTTGTTCAATTTCAACGCCTCGTCCTGGGGCGCGCAGCTGCACTGTGATGGCTTCCGCAAGCAAGTGGTGGGAAAGGCGCATGGCTTGATGATCGAGCGTTTGTTGAGGCGGCCTGACAATGCGTACTTCAACGGGCACCACGTCACCAACCCTCAGACCATGAGGGATATTTTGCACCAGCCGGCCCATTTCCAACACGGATCCCGTTGGGGAGAGGGTGTCGCCGCTTTCGGTTTCGTCGATGGGAAGGGGCGGTTGTTGTGAGGGAGGAGCAGCGGGTGCTGAGGCAGGCTGAGGCCCCGCTTGGGGTGCAACCGGGTGCGGCGGAGGAGAGGCGGGCGTTACTGGCGCAGCTGGTGCCGCTGCCCCACCCTCGCCGCCGGCATCAGATCAGCCCCTGCAGCCGCCACAATCACAGCCCACCGGGCCGATCACGCCGCCGACCATGGCACATGGCACAGCAACGCCGCCCCCGGTCAATGCCGTCAATAGCATGCCATCCCAGTCAGCGTCAGAGGGGAGA
>WGBT01000346.1 GCA_015494185.1 Hyphomicrobiales bacterium
GCCCAGATGTGGGGGCGTTCCGGGTGTTGGATTTCTTCAAATTCAAAAAGGTTCTTGACGCTGCCGAACCCTGCCGTGAAGAGCTCAAACGCGCTCTTGAACAACAGCTGGAAAAACGCCATCAGCCCGCTGAAATCTAACCGCTGAAAGACAAACACCATGGCAAAGCGGCAAAGCTCCCCGCGCTCTTCCAAAAACACTTGGCAAACCGCTGAAAAAGCGTCTTCCCAAAAGGCCAAGACAGGCCAGCCCCCAATATTGGCTCGGCTGGATGCTCCTCACAGTGGCCGTGACAAGAGCCATGTCGAACTTTTCGGCCGTCACGCCATCGAAGCGGCACTGCGCAATCCACGGCGAAAAATTTTTGCGATCTGGCTCACTGAGAATATGGCCCACCGGCTTGCCCAACCGCTTCAAGAACGCGGTCTCAAGCCAACCATCGTCAGCCTTCGCGAGCTTAACAAAAGGCTTGGCCCCAACACCGTGCATCAGGGAGGGCTCTTACATGCCGCTCCCCTGCCCATTCCCAAGCTTTGCGACCTTTCAAAAGCCGCCCTTTTGGTGGCCCTCGATCAGGTCACCGACCCCCATAATGTCGGGGCGGTGCTGCGATCTTGTGCGGTGTTTGGGGCGGAGGGACTGATTGTGACCAAACGGAACAGTCCCCTCCCCTCTGGCGTGGTGGCAAAAGCCGCCTCAGGCGCGCTCGAACATGTCCCGATCATACCGGTCACCAATTTAAGCCGCGCTTTGGAAGCGTTGGGGCAAGCGGGCTTTTTCCGAATAGGTCTTGATGGAACCGGGCCAACCGCCCTGGAAAATCTGGCCCGAGAGCATTTTTCGCAAACCTTCCCAGCACATTCCTCACCCAGCCACGGTGTGGTGATCATATTGGGGGCGGAAGGTAAGGGGCTGCGCCGTTTGACCGCCGAACACTGCGATGCGCTTTGCCGGATCAGCACCGCTGGACCACTGCACAGCCTCAATGTCTCAAACGCAGCCGCCGTAGCCTTGCACACGCTTTCGACAGCCCGAACAACCAGCTCCCATCTCCAAACAAAAACCCCATGAAACCTGAAACAGGGTACGGCTTGCTAAACCCCTGCCGTGGTCTCATCATCTTGGTTATGGGCGACAGAGGCGCTGGCCGCCTCATTGATGATCATCATGGCCCGTTCGGCCACTGCACTGATGGTCAGCAGCGGATTGACCCCAAGCGACCGCGGGATGACAGCCCCATCGCAAACATAAAGACCGTGGTGAACCGCACCTGGCTCAGCCCCCGGGCTCACATCAAACACCTGGCAGGCATGATTGACCACGCCTTCATCAGCGGAAGCGGCCATGCGGCAACCGCCAAGCGGATGAACCGTCACCAGATTCTCCCCGAAAATAGTGCGTGAGAGCGGATTCTTGATGTAAGTGCCACCATTGGCTTTCGTGAAGGCTGCAAGTTTTTCATCGATTTTGGCAAAAATCGCCTGACGGGCCACACCAGGCCAACGGATCTGCAACTGGCCGTCTTCCAGAACCATTTCACCGCCAGCGTCATCATTGGCCATCGCCAGATAGGTCTGGGTGTGAGCAACAGCCCCCGAATAGGCCCCCATGATCAAGCTTTCCAAGGCCCGCCCGGTTTCTGACAACTCATCTTGCCAGCCAAAGTCCTGATCATCCCCAAAGAACAGGCTGCCACCGGCAAACAAGGTTGGCAAAAGCGGGCCCAAAGCGCTTGGCAGCGTGCCTTCTTCGATGATCATGGCCTCCGTCAAAGGCCCGTCCCGCAGATCGATAAGGCCGCTGATACAAGGCCCGACAGGATCAACATCGACCCGTGGCGGAACCCCGACTCCAATCCCATTGATCAGCACATCATTGTTATAACCAAAGGCCATCACATCGCCATTGCCACTCAAGCCCTTGCCGAGCTGGTCTGATACGGCCAAACCCTTGGCCCGCGAACGCAGCAGGATTTCCGTCGACCCCAGTGTCCCCGCCGCCAGAACCACGGTGTCGGCAGTGACAGTCTTGGTAACCATCGCCTCAGCGGATTCACCAGACGAGGACGGGGAATCTAAATTTCGGGTTTGAAAGGTCACCTGCCAACGCCCCTCATTGGCGGGCGTTACGAATTGGACCCGGCATTCGGTGAAAATCTCGGCCCCATGGCTGACCGCCAGCGGCAAATAAGTCAGATTGACCGTATTTTTCGCCCCCACATTACAACCGGTGACACAATCCCCGCATAAAGTACAGCCCGGTTGCGCAACGCCTGCCGCATTGACCCAATCCTTGAACGACACATTGATCTCAGCACGGTGGCAACGGGCCCCCTCTGCAGCCGCTGCCGCCGCAAAGGCGGTCAACTTATGGGGTGTTATCTCCTGGGGCGTAGGAACCGGCGCCAACATGGTTTTGGCGCGTTCAAAGGCAAGTTTCAGACGCGGATCCCCGGCCAGTTCACGCGGCCACACCGGATCGGCAAAGATTCGCTCATCCGGGATGATTGAAACATTGGCATTGATCAGGGAAGTGCCGCCAAGCCCGCAGCCCACCACCACATTGAGATCCTCATTGATACGAAAGTCGAACAATCCGCTGGGATTGCCATAATGAGCGCCCCCACGGGAGATTTGAACCTGCTTGGCGGCCGCCGTCAAACGATCTGGAAATTCTCCGGGGAGGAATTCGCGGCCCCGTTCCAAAACACAAACCGATTTCCCTGCCTGGGCTAATCGTGCCGCGGCAATACCGCCGCCATAGCCAGAGCCCACCACCACGACATCATAGTGCGGCCGCATCGCCGTCACCGGGCGCGCCAAACGGTCATGAACCGTACGCGGAGAAGTTGTTGCCGACCTATCAGATGACAAAGCCACCGCAGAGATTGAAGCTGACCCGGCAGGTGGCTCGGCTTGCGCCCTTCCCCCTTCACTTTGAGTGGGCGGATTCGCAGATTGACCGGGCCGTTTATCGGCTGTGATTATCTCCGCTCCCTTCTCGGCCCCTTCAGCCCCCTCGGTCCCCTCAGCCCCCTTTGCTGGCCGCAATTTGGCGGCAGCCACCGCAGCCCCGGCACTGATCGCGGCAGCTGCCGCTTCCGCGACAGGCAAAGGCGTGTGTCCCGAATCTTCAGCCATTTCCGGCCCCGGTTTATAGCGGTCCGGCGTCTCCCCCAATTGCCGTTGATAGCTCTTGGGCAATTTGTGACCAATCACAATCGGCCCTTCGATGAGATGCGGCCGCAAAGGCTTGGCCGGCACCACCCGGGAGCCGGTTTCCCGTGAAGAAAAGCGCCATTTCACCCGGCGCAAGAAATTGCGCAAACGCCGCCGCCGCCCCACCTTGTCCAGGCCAATCGGATAGATGGTCAAACGTTCCGGCTCAAACTTCATGCGCAGAAAATTTTTGTAATCATCAACAGCAAGGGCTGAAAAAGTCTCATTCCAGTGACGTTGCAGCCATCGATAGCAGAACCAGAGATAGCCGCCAAAAAGAGTGCCCCCAATCAGCGCGCCAATGGGGATCATGAAGACGGGAAAGGCAAAGGCTTTGACAATCGGATTGGCATCCCACAGCCAGCGCAAAAACCACAAATGATCGACAAAAGTATTCCAGCCCTCCGTTGGCGTATAAGGAACGCCGAGATAAGTCCTTGAGATCTCATCGAGTTCTTTTTCACCGGCTAAAAAATAGATCACAAAAGCATAGATCATCATCATGGCAACGACATGCAGGAAAAAGTGCACGGTCCCAACGGTGATCTTGCTGATCCAGCTGCGAAAATCGGCAAACCAAATGAGGAAGAACCACACTCCAAGCGCCACCGCAGAAACCGCCGGACTATTGACAACTCCCGCAAAGAACCCCTCGATGGAGCGCAAGAATAATTCGAGCAAGCTCCCATCATTGTCGAAATAGTCCAAAAAGGCATATTCGAGATAATCCGCCGCTGAGCCAAACACCACCCCATTGACCGGGGCAATCTTGTCCGCCACATGGGTTTCAGAGACGAACCAGGTCATCACCCAATAGACCGCCCCAATCGCCAGGGCAAAGCCCCAGTTCCAGAGCGAGAACAACCAGTTGCGCAAAATCAACCACTGGCTGCGGGCCTTGCTTGGATAACAGGCAATCGCACGGGTGGTTTTGGTCTTGGGATCAAAGGCTTCCGGTTCTGCTTTCCGGCTCGCCGGTTTGATTTTGCTGCGAATTGAAAATTCATGAATGCGGCCGCGCCAGCCAATCTTGATCTTGTCCCGTAAATGGCTGGTGGGGTGTAAAAACGCGCCACCACCCCCAGAGGTCAGCATGTGAAAATCCGTTGCTTCGCTGAAATAGCGGCTATAGTGATGGGAATCCCCAGCAATCACCGCCCGCAAATGCGCACCTCGTTCAACGGCCGGCCGCATGATGTCTTCAAGCTGTTCAAGGGCCGTCACCTCGCCTTGTTGGTTGGCGGCATACCACTTATGCTGCGCGGTCAAAATCACGATTTTGTCATCATCGGACAGGCTGCGGCCGATCTTATGGAAATAGCTGAGCTGGGCGGTATCCAATGTTGAACCAAGCTGGATATCGGCCCCCCAGATCCACCAATTATAGGGCAGCCGAATGGCGAAATAGCTCCGGTGTTGCTGGGTTTCCCAACCGCCGATACTTTGTGCCGCCATCTCCGGATCCCCTTCCCGTTTCGAGCAGAAGATCCGGTCAAAGGATTGCAGCCCATCATACCAATCATGATTTCCGGGAATGGCGAAGACATGGGGCGGATTGGCCGCTTGAGGCAAAGCCAGACTGTAGGGTGTGATCATGCGGTCGATATAGTGTTTCCCCTCGGGCCCTGGCACCGGATAGACCTGATCGCCTCCCATGAGCAGCAACCGCCCCCGTTCCAGCTTGGCCCCAGTACGCAACCCTTTCACCGGGGCGACGCCAACCGCTTGTGCTCGTTCAGGATGAACGGTACCATAAAGGGCGGGTTGGGCCAACAGATAGGCGATTGAATAAGTCGAATCGAAACCATCGCCAAGATCCGCCACATAGTCCACCCAAAACGGCTGCCCATCATGGGCTTCCTCACTATAATCATGACGATGAATGAGATCCTCATCCGTCTCCCCTGAACCATGACCGGCCACCCGGTCGGCAAGATATTGGGTGACCCGGCGATCGGCAAAATGGCCAAAGGTTTTCGAGACAACCGAAAGAATGCCCGAGCGGATGAGAACCCGGGGCGAATACCAGTTGACCATGCCGGGATAATCGCTCAGTTTCTTGCGAAATCTTGGCTCAAAGGACATGAAATCTGTCTCCCAAAACCAGGCTTTACAATCTGCCAACAAAACAAGAGAGTGTGACAAAACCGGGGAAAATGTGGGGGAAAGGAAACCTTATGCAATAGGGAACCTTATCCTTATGATTTATGACTGTTAAGGTCTAACAGTCGGGACTTGTCCAACAGACAGTGTCAGATCTGTCCTTACTTTCTATGGTTCGACACTGGCATTTTCCGGAAGTTTGTCAAGGGCCGCTGAAAGCGGCCGCAAAGCGGTTTTACCCTTGACAAACTTCCGGAAAATGCAAAACGCTCACCATGGAAAGTAAGAACAGGTTCAGGCCTAAAATTTGTGGAAAAGCTGGTCACTGTCCCGCAGATCAAATGCTGATTTCCTCCACCGTTCCTGCTTATCTCTAATCTATCTAATACCAACGGCCCCTGACCTTTCTTCGTATACCGTTCAATTTACGCAGAACATTCAAAGGGATACGGAAAGCATAGAAAAGTTAATGATAAATACCGCCGGTATAATGCGTGGCATGGTGCCCCAGAACGGTTCAATGCGAAACTGTTTTTTCATTCTGTCAACGGTAAAAAACGCCCCTCAACCTTGGCCCCTCTTTAATCTGATCATTCTGACATCGTCGGAAGAATTAAAAGGTGGATTTTTATCATCGAGCATCCTATTGCTGAAAAACTTCTATCCTGCAGCGACGAGGCTCGACCATGACCCAGCTTCCTCCATCCACAGCAGCCGGCAAGATCATCGTTGCGCTCGATGTCGCAGATAGCGACAAAGCCCGGGATTTGGTCCAACAGCTGCGAGGGGTTGTTGGCGTTTTTAAAATCGGCATGGAGTTGATCTATACCGGGGGGCTGGAGCTTGCCAAGGAACTCATTGCAGCCGGTGAAAAAGTCTTTCTCGATGCCAAACTGCTCGACATTGGCAACACGGTCGAGCGCGCCACCGCCGCCATTGCCCGTCTGGGCGTGGATATGCTCACAATCCATGGAACCGACCGCAAAACCATGGCGGCGGCCATCACTGGCCGCGGCGATTCCCCCATGAAACTGCTTGCCGTGACCGTGATGACCAATCTCGACCGGTTGGACCTTGCCGAACAAGGCATTGCCCCAGAGCTGAGCCCCAAAGATCTAGTCCTACGGCGCGCGCAAATGGCCCAAGATGCAGGTTTTGATGGTGTCATTGCTTCAGCCCAGGAGGCCGCTCAGTTGCGGCAGACCATGGGCAATGATTTCCTTCTCATCACACCAGGCATCAGACCTTCAAGGGCAAGCACCGATGATCAAACCCGCATCATGACCCCCGCCCAAGCCATCAAAGCCGGCGCTGACTATCTCGTCATCGGCCGCCCCATTATTCAAGCACCCAATCCGCGTGCGGCCGCTATTGCCATCGCTGCAGAACTGGCGAGGACAACCGAAAAATAGCCCCCGATCAAGGGGGCTCAACTATTGTTGACTTGTGTTGATTTGTGCTTTCCGGCCTCCTTTGCTGTATTACCTATTACGACGCAGCAGTCGCATCGAGCACAATCCGAAAAGTGGGAACCGGTTTTCGGATAAATTGTGCGGCAAAACAAGAAACGAGCGCAAAATCCGATTCCATATGATCGGATTTTGCTCTAGGATTAATGAAAAAACGATCTAAAAAAGGAAAAAAGACATGAAAAAACTTGCCATCGCCATCGCGGTCAGCGCTTTTACCATGACCGGACTTATTGCCCTGTCAATGACAACTGCACAGGCTGGCGGCTATAGCAACTCTTGCTGGGCGGGGTACCAATATCACGACACCTACCCTTGCTGGGCCGCAGAAGCCTTTGAACCCAACACCTAAAAAACGCTACAGCAAAATCCGATTCTCATGAGAATCGGATTTTGCTCCAGTCCTGCACCTCTCTTGCAACCATCTCTTGATAAAAAGGCACCAGACCAAACCTCACTCAGCCTTTCGGAACAGAACCTAAATGCAATTTTTTTACTTAATCACCGGCTGCCTTTTGAGCGGCTTTGCCAAACTCGATCTTGGCCTCACGCCGCAGTTTTTGCACGATTTCAATGGCCTTGCGTGAACGCATCCCTTCAGCCAGCCGTTCCTTGACATCTTCAAATTTTGGCGGTGTCTGCTTGCGCCGGTCTTCCACCTTGATGACATGCCAGCCAAACTGCGTCTTAACCGGATCGGAAATTTCCCCGGGCTTGAGTTTGAACGCCGCCTCTTCAAAGGGTTTCACCATTTGCCCTTCGGTGAAATAGCCAAGATCGCCGCCCTTCTTACCGCTCGGGCCGGTGGATTTCTCTTTGGCAAGGGTCGCAAAATCCGCACCTTTCTTGAGACGGTCAATAATCGCCTTGGCCTCGTCTTCGGTCTTGACCAGAATATGCCGGGCGCGAATTTCTTCCTTGTCTTGGAGCGCTTTCACTTGTTTGTCATACAATTTCCGCAAAGTTGCATCGGTCACCGCTTCATCCAAAGCCTTGCTCAAATAGGTGTCACGCATCGCTTTACGGCGATAATAGGCCAACCGTTTTTGAAATGCCTCCCCCTTATCCAGTCCTTCTTTTCGAGCGGCATCGGCAAGCAGTTGTTGCTCGATCAGATATTGCAGAACGATCCGCTCCCGCGCTTGTTTGGGAATGCGGGCCAAATCCGGTCCCAGCTCGTCACTGGCAAGCTCAATGTCAGATGATGTGATCGCGGTTCCGTTAACGGTTGCTAGAATTTTCCCTGTTGAAGCTTTCCCCGGGCTTGCCTCTCCTGTCCCCTGTGCCGGGGGACTGCTCTCCCCACAAGCCGACAGGCCAAGACCTGCGATTACCATCATCGCCACTGCCAATTTTCTCATTCCACTCTTCTTTCTTTATCGTTTACGAATTTTGTTTTGTTTGAATTTTTGAATTGATGTGCCTGTGAACAAGTGCCTAGAGCAAAAAAATCCGATCACATGGAATCGGATCATCACTCTAGAGTCTTATTTTGTTGCACAATTTATCCGAAAACCGGTTACCACTCGAAGGACTTGCGTTCTAACCCAAAAGCGGATCGATCTTCGCCTTGAGCTCTTTCAAGGTCACAATCCCCCGCAATTGCTCGCCATTGACAAAAAATGTCGGTGTGCCAAACACCCCAAACTCCCGGCCGCGCTGTTTGACCTCGCGCAATCCTTCAACCAGCTTCTTGTCATTCAGACAGGCGCGCATCTGCGCCGTGCTCAGTCCCACGCTTTTGCCAATCTTGAAAATCTTGTCGAGCCGAACCTGTTGTGAGACCCACTCGTTCTGACGCATCATAAATGCGTGTAACAGCTTGAAATATTTCTCTTTGGGCGCGCATTTGTTGATAATCGATGCGGTGCCCGAGGTGCGCCCAATGGGGAACTCGCGCAAAATGAAATAGACCTTTCCCGTGTCGATATAAGCGCGTTTGAACTTGGCAAAGGTCTTTTGATGAAAAGCACGGCTATAGGGACAGGTGTGGGAAACATATTCGATCACCGTCACGGGAGCATCGCGGCGGCCCAACGTGTTTTCCGGCAAGGGGCCAGGCCGCATCAGTTCCGCAAGGGTTGGCGGTTTGCGTTTTGCCGGCGGAATATAGACCTTTTCCGGCTTGCCGTCACCGAAAGCCTCCCCCGCCAAAGCTGCCACATCC
>WGBT01000347.1 GCA_015494185.1 Hyphomicrobiales bacterium
ACCAACTTGCCAAAGCCTTCCCGTTTGGGCCATGGCGTTGTTTCCATCATCTGCACTCCCATCGTCTCCATCCCCTGAAAATCACCTCGTTGGGCAAAATTTTTAGTATAAGGGAAAGAAAGCGAAGTGACGACAAAAGTCAATCTTATACCGCCGGTATTTGTCATTGACTGCTGACGTTTTTCGTATCCCTTTTAACTTTTTGCATTAATTGAACGGGATATGAAAGAAGGTCAGGGCTTAAGCCTTATACTTTAAGAACCTCTATGGAATTGATAGTGTTTTGCAGGATGTGTAGTGTTGGCATTTTTATGAGATATCATCATATCATTGGATATCGTCGAGATATTCAGCTTTCGATCCGCCAATAGCGGCCGCGTTCGTCGCGCACTTCCCGCAACAAGCGTTCAGCAGGCCCGTGGCCATGGGTGAGCAAGGCGAACATGTCTGAAATCATCGAACGTCCGGAAAATGGCGTGTGCCCTAAAAAGCTGGTATCGCAATGGCTGGCGTCGATGATGTCGATTTCGGGGGGATAGTGGCTTAGATCGGCAAGGTCCCCTGCGCGCGGATGACGATGCACCTTTTGTGAGGCTTCCAAAGCCTTGTCGTCATGGGCGGCATAAAGGGTGATTCGTGCGCCGGTCTCCCGCAGCGCTGGTACGATATCGCGCAAAAAGACATCGGCATCGATGTCTGGGGCAGCGAGGATCACTTCTTTGAGCGCTGCTTTGTGCTCTTCTGGCAGGGCGGAACGCAGCCGTAACAGCGCCTGGGTCAGGGCCCGGCTGCCCATGGAATGGGCGATCAGATGCAACCGTGTTGGCGCGGTTTGCTGTAAAATATCGGCAATGAAGGCTTGTAGATTGGGTGTGGCCCATTCCACATTAGCTTCATCAGCGGCATAACCTGCCACATCGCCTTGGGAGGGCCAGCTATAAAAGATCGCAGCCCCGTCAAAATTCAAATCATAGGCGATCTGAGCGGTGCGGCGGGCAGCATCCTCGAAGCTGACATTATAGCCATGGACAAACAGGAAGGCTTGATGGGCTGCTGATTGCTGCACGCGGTTGTTGAGGGCCTCGAAAAAATTTTCACGGTCGGTGATCAAAACTTCCCGCAACATCACATGGCGGACCGGATCGGGCGAAAATTCAAGACGCCACAACCGCGGTCCTTCGAGCGCTCCCATGCGATGGGTTTTGGGAACCGAAACCCGGCAGCCGCCATAGGAAAATTCGCCACGTTCCGAACTATACCGTGTCAGCCCCTGGGCATCTTTGATCTTGGCGCGGTCGGTGCCGTAATAGACCTCGACAATGGCATATTCATTGCTCTCTTCTGGGCTGTTTTCTGATTCTGCGGCTGCACGACGATCGAAGAAAGGCTCCCGCGGCGGCCTTGCTCCATGTCCCTCGCCAGAGGGTTGGTGCCCGGAAGGGGAAGGTGAAGCTGGAGGCTCAAAGGGTGGGTGTTGCGGCTTTGTTGCCACTGTTTCCGTTTCCGGTGCCCCGGTTTGGGATATCTCTGTTTCTGGCGCAATGGTGGCGCTGCCTTCGGATGGTTCGGTTGCTGGCGCAGGCGATGCTGGAGAAGGCGTTGGGGGCGGTGGAGCTGTTGCGGCATCGGTGGCCGGGGTCTTGCGTTTGCCGCGTAATTTGACCACCAGCAGGGTCAGCCCCAAAGTCAGCAAAATACCGAACACGCCAAGCAGCGCCATGACCGCGCCAGCGTTTTCAATCAATTGCGACCAGGCATCTGTTCCCTCAACAAACATGGCAGGCGCCTCCAACTGAAAACCAAAGGGTAAAATTCATCGTGACATCACGCGTCATGATAGGTGATCAGATGTCATGCGCTGATCAAGCCTATTTCGCTTCTTTTGCTTCTTAAGCAGCGTTCTTATCAGATGGTCATTACTCTGGTCCATGATTTTCGTCCCGATTCACGGCAGAACGGTGACAAGGTGTGATTAATGGATCATGAACAGGTCTGCAAAAGGGGGGCTTATGTTCTGGCTCTTGCCGTGCTATCGGAAGAAAGAAGAGCTGGTTGCGATTCGCGCATTGATCGCTTTGCCCGGCCTTGAGGGAACGGCGGGCGCAAAACGATGTCAGGAGAACGGTGTCATGGCGGATGTGGCAAATGCGGCAGATGGCGCAAATGGCGCTGGTCGGCTGATCGAGGGGGAACGGCGCGGTGAAGACGAATTTGAAACGTCGCTAAGGCCGCTGGTGCTGGAAGAATTCATTGGGCAGGCGCAGGCGCGGGCCAATCTGCGGGTGTTCATTGAGGCTGCGAAAGCCCGCGGCGAGGCGCTCGACCATGTTTTGTTCGCCGGACCGCCGGGGCTTGGCAAAACCACATTGTCGCAGATCGTCGCCCGGGAGCTGGGGGTCAATTTTCGCGCCACCTCGGGGCCGGTGATCGCCAAGGCGGGGGATCTGGCCGCGCTTTTGACCAATCTGGAAGAGCGTGATGTTTTGTTCATCGATGAGATTCACCGGCTCAATCCTGCGGTGGAGGAAATCCTTTACCCCGCCATGGAAGACTATCAGCTTGATTTGATTATTGGTGAAGGGCCTGCCGCCCGTTCGGTGCGTATCGATTTGGCGAAATTCACGCTGATCGGCGCCACCACCCGGGCCGGTTTGTTGACCACGCCGCTGCGTGACCGGTTTGGGATTCCGATACGGCTCAATTTCTATACTGACGAGGAGTTGAAACAGATCGTTGACCGGGGGGCGCGGGTGCTTGGGGTGCGGATTTCCCCGGATGGAGCACGGGAAATCGCCCGCCGTGCCCGTGGCACGCCACGGGTCGCTGGCCGTCTGTTGCGCCGGGTTCGTGATTTTGCCGCCGTCGAACAGGCAGAAATCATCGATGCGGCGGTGGCCGATCGGGCTTTGCGGCGGCTCGAAGTGGACAGCCGCGGGCTCGATGCCCTGGATCATCGCTATTTGTCGTGTATTGCTACGCATTACAATGGCGGGCCGGTCGGAATCGAGACGATTGCAGCCGCCTTGAGTGAGCCGCGCGACGCTTTGGAAGAAATTATCGAACCCTACCTTATTCAGCAGGGCTTTATTTCCCGTACCCCACGAGGGCGGGTTTTGACACCCCAGGCTTTCCGGCATATTGGGCTGGAGCCGCCGCTGCCCGATGACGGGGGGCAATATCCACTGTTTGAGCAAGGTGAGAAGTCGTGAAGTCATGTGACTTTCTCTCGACAGCGTCAAATCATAGGGGCTCGATCATCACAGAACCACAGCCATGACCGAATCATTCGAAAAATGGCCCGATCTTGCCGGCCGGATCGAGGGCCGGCGCCATATTCTGCCGGTGCGGGTTTATTTTGAAGACACCGATTTTTCGGGGCTCGTTTATCACGCCAATTTCTTGAAGTTCATCGAGCGGGGGCGTTCCGACTTTATTCGTCTGCTTGGGATTCACCATCACGAGCTCGAGCGGGGGCTGGGGTTGAGCGAGGGGGCACCGTCGTTTTTCGTGGTGCGCCACATGGAGCTCGACTATCTCCGGCCTGCGCAGATCGATGATCTGTTGGAAGTCGTGACCTGGCTCGACCAGCTGGGCCGCGCTTCGATGACCCTGATCCAAGAAGTGCGGCGTGATGAACGGGTGATTTTCCGTGCCAAGGTGGTGGTGGTATTGATTTCCAAAGCCGGTAAACCGCAACGCATGGGGGAACTGATGCGTCAGGCATTGTCTCCCGTCATGCCTGACGGCGAAGATGATTGAGACGGTCGAGAGCCCCTTGCAGAATATAGGTAGCCGCCATCTGATCGATGATTTCGCCACGGCGCTTGCGGCTCATATCCGCTTGCAGCATGGCCCGTTCGGCTGCCTGGGTTGACAACCGCTCATCCCAAAACAGGATGGGTAAATCGATATGCTGCGTCAGATTGCGGGCGAAGGCACGGGTCGACTGAGCCCGCGGGCCTTCCGATCCATCCATATTGATCGGTAAACCAAGAATCAGCGCCGCCACCTGATGCTCGAAAATATGCTGTTTCAGCAGGCCTATGTCTTCTGTGAATTTCCGCCGTCTTAGGGTCTCAAGGGGCGAGGCGATTTGATATTCTGTATCAGAAAGGGCCAGCCCAATGGTCTTTTGCCCAAGATCGAGGCCGAGCAGGCGCCGTCCTGGTGTCAGTGTGGCGGCGAGCTGCTCCAGTGTGGTGATGGCGGGCGGGTTGTGATCTTGGGGAGGCTTTAGGGGGGGCTGTGGCAATTGGAAAGCTCTCCTTTGGGTTTGCATTTGCGGCAAGGTTCGAATGGGTAAAATCTGCACCTTCTGGCCTGTAGCTGTCCTTACATTCCATGGTGAGCGTTTTTGCATTTTCGACAAGTTTGTCAAGGGTGAAACCGCTTTGCGGCGCTTTTAGCGCCCTTGACAAACTTGTCGAAAATGCCAGTGTCAAATCATGGAATGCAAGGTCAGAGCTGACACCGTTTGTTTGGTTTGAATTTTGAATAATGTAGACTTTTACAACAGTGATGTTTGGCCTTCATCCCTAATACTCTATACCCTTCAATTTACGAAGAGCTTCCAAGGGATAGGGAAAAGCATGAAACGGTCAATGATAAAGACCTCCCGCATTATCTCCAACACGCGATCACACTTTCCTTGATTGATGAGCAGAATTTCTATAGAGCGTGTTCAGAAAAGTGGCTCCGGCAAGGGATGCCCCTGTGCATGACAAATGTGAGTGGCAAAATTGCGTGACTTAAAGTGTGTGGCTTAAGGGAGGCCAATCCCCTATGAGTGAAACATCAGAAACTTCTTCCAAGACAACCTCTGCGGGGGAGGAAAACAAAACCGAACTATCGAGTGCAGATATTTTGAGCATACTCAAATTGCTGCCCCATCGCTATCCTTTCCTATTGGTTGATAGATTGAAAGACATCAAGGAAGATCAATCCTGCATCGGCATTAAGAATGTGACAATCAATGAGCCTTTTTTTCAAGGCCATTTTCCCACATTTCCAATCATGCCGGGGGTGCTTCTGATCGAGGGCATGGCGCAGACGGCGGGGGCGCTTTGCGTGCATCATATGGGGGAGGGAAAAACCCCGCCCATCGTTTATTTCATGGCCATTGACCGGGCCAAATTCCGCCGGCCGGTGGTGCCGGGGGACACCGTGGAATTTCATGTCGAGAAAAAACGCCATCGCGGCCGGGTCTGGCGGTTTTACTGTGAAGCCAAAGTGGATGGAAAACTGGTGGCCGAAGCCGAAGTCAGTGCCATGATCACTCAAGCCGAAGTCGAGGAATTTCAAGCACGGCAGCGCTGAGTGATGACCGTGCCGCGATCTAACCGCTCCAAGGATCACAACCGCCCTAAAGACTATAACGACCCCCAAGGACCATAACTACTAATGTGCAACAAAACCGGCTCAAATCATGGTTCAGACCTTGGCTCTGATGAGGCGGAAGGGAAAGCCCGCAAGGGGCCGCAAATTCACCCGACAGCCCTGGTCGATCCCCGGGCGGAACTTGCGGAAGGGGTGGTGATTGGGCCGTTTTGTCAGATCGGTCCGCATGTCGTTTTAGAGCGCAATGTCAAGCTGCATTCCCATGTGGTAATCGCCAATCGTACCCGTTTGGGGGAGAATTGCGAGGTCTATCCCTTTGCCGCGTTGGGGCATCCACCGCAGGATTTGAAATTCGATGGCGAAGAAAGCCGCCTGGAAATCGGACCGAATACCGTGATCCGGGAACATGTCACCATGCATATCGGCACCCGCCATGGCCAACTGTGCACCAAAGTGGGCGCGGGCGGCCTGTTCATGGTGGGCGCGCATGTTGCGCATGATTGTGAAGTGGGCGATGATGTCGTGTTCATCAACAATGCCACCCTTGCCGGACACTGTAAAATTGCCGACCGGGTGATCTTGGGGGGGCTTTGTGCGGTTCATCAATATGTTCGCATTGGCGAACAAGCCTTTGTCGGCGGCATGGCCGGGGTGGAAAATGATGTCATTCCCTATGGCATGGTGATCGGCAACCGGGCGGCGCTGGCGGGCTTGAATCTGATCGGGCTGAAACGGCGCGGGCTTAGCCGCGAAGATATCTACATCTTGCGCCGGGCTTACCGGATGATCTTTGGCCAGGAGGGCGCTTCACAGGATAGGACATTGAGCGAGCGGTTGGCTCTTGCCGAGCGGGAATTTGGGAGCCATGAACAGGTGCGGCAGATCATCGCCTTCATCAAGGCGCCTTCCCGGCGTTCTTTATGCACTCCCCGGCGGGCGAAATAGGGCCGTTGGCCCAAGGTTCAAGGTTTGAGATCGGGGCAATCATCAAGACGCATTCTTCAGGGACAATCGGATTATGGGGAATCACATCCTGATCATTGATTTCGGCTCGCAAGTGACCCAGCTCATCGCCCGGCGGATTCGCGAGGCGGGGGTTTATTCGGAGATTGTTCCGTTTCACAACGCTGAAGAGGCGTTTCATGTCCAGCAGCCTGCCGCGGTGATCTTGTCGGGCGGGCCCGCCAGTGTGCTCGATCAGGGCACGCCACGCGCGCCCCAGGCGATTTTTGAAGCGGGCATTCCAGTCCTTGGCATTTGTTACGGTGAGCAAACCATGGTGGCGCAATTGGGGGGTGAGGTGGAGGCGGCCCAGCACCGGGAATTTGGCCGCGCTGAATTGGAAGTGGTGGCCGAAAGCCCATTGTTTGAAGGCATTTGGGCGGTGCATGACCGCGATCAGGTCTGGATGAGCCATGGCGACCGGGTGATTTCCCTGCCGCCGGGTTTCCGGGTCATAGGCGTGTCGGAAAATGCCCCTTTTGCGGCGATTGCCGACGAGGCGCGGAAATTTTATGGGCTGCAATTTCATCCCGAAGTCGTTCACACCCCGAAAGGGCAGAAAATACTGGAAAACTTTGCCCATAAGATTGCCGGGCTCGAAGATGAATGGACCATGGCGGCCTTTCGCGAAACCGCAATCGAAAAAATTCGCCGCCAGGTGGGCAAGGGGCGGGTCATTTGCGGATTGTCGGGAGGCGTCGATTCCGCGGTTGCGGCGGTTTTGATCCATGAAGCGATTGGTGATCAGCTGCATTGCATCTTTGTCGATCACGGGTTGTTGCGGGAAAATGAGGCCGAGGAAGTGGTACGCCTGTTCCGCGGCCACTACAATATTCCGCTCACGGTCGTTGCGGCCGAGGACCGTTTCTTGACAGCCCTTGAGGGGCAGAGTGATCCGGAGGCCAAACGCAAGATCATTGGCGGTTTGTTCATCGATGTGTTCGAGGAGGAAGCCGCCAAGCTTGGCGGGGCGGATTTTCTCGCCCAAGGCACGCTTTATCCCGATGTGATCGAGAGCGTGTCTTTCACCGGGGGGCCTTCGGTCACCATCAAATCGCACCATAATGTCGGCGGCTTGCCCGCACGTATGAAGTTGGAGCTGGTGGAGCCCTTGCGGGAATTGTTCAAGGATGAAGTGCGCAAGCTGGGGCGGGAGCTGGGCTTGCCGGAGGCTTTCATCAAACGCCATCCTTTCCCAGGACCAGGTCTTGCGATCCGCTTGCCGGGGGGGGTGAGCCGCGAAAAGCTTAAGATTTTGCGCCGTGCGGATGCGATCTATCT
>WGBT01000348.1 GCA_015494185.1 Hyphomicrobiales bacterium
ACTCGGCTATGACGATTTTGAGGAAAAAACCATTTTTCCTCTATTGTCATTGAATTTCGTTTCTCCTGTTGGGGATACGTTGCAATATTTTATGGCTTTTTCCGGTTCTGCCATCAATTTTGGGATTGCGACGGTGCTGGGGGTGCCGGTGGGCTCGTTTTTGGCTTCGCTGGCTCAACAAAAATTCCAGCTTGCTGGTTTTGATGATGCCAGCGATCTGGGGCGTTCGATTTTTGGGGCCATTTTGATGGGATTTGGCGCCGTTGCTGCCTTTGGTTGCACCATCGGCCAAGGGGTCAGCGGCGTTGCAACCTTAGCGTTGGGAGCTTTCGTGACCTTGTTCTCTATTATCCTTGGGGCGGTCATTGGCTATATGATCCGGTTTCGCAAGGCTTGAGCAATCTTCAGTCGGAATGATGTAACATCTTGCTTGTTCAAGGGGTGCTCAAGGGGGGAGATTTTTATTCGGATGGCAGGCGGTGCAGCCTTTGGTTGTGCCGCCTTGTCTTGCGGACGAATGGCTTTTGGCTCCTGTTCTTCAAGCTGACGATGGATATCTGGACACCGTTTTGTTGTGAGTGAAATCATTGGAATTTTAAGTCTGGAAGACTTCACGTGAAATTTGAAGGAATATGCTGTGCTTCAAATGCGCTGTGCTGCAAATGAGTGTCAGCAGGCCCTCGTTTAGTCACATTAAATCGCGACAACGGCAGAAACGAAATGTAAAAATCCGCTCTTGACCTGCCACTGTCTCTCAGGTCAAGTTCAGATTTTCACAAATAAGGAAGCTATTGATGTCAAGAGCGTAATTCGTGCAGATCACATGTAGAAGGCTTGAGACGCAGCCGGCTTGCCACCGTTTTGTGGGCTGCCAATAAGTTAGGACCTTTGATGTTGACAACGATATTTGTCATGATTGCTTTCCTCATTTCAGCCATATCCACCACTTCCATCTTGGTGTCAGGCCCTGATTTGATGCCGTTGATGGCCGTCACGATGCCAACCCTGCCAGCGGCAGGGGCGGGGGATATGTCGTTTCTGGGCTTGTTCATGCAAGCGGGGCTGGTGGTCAAGGCGGTGATGATCGGCTTGTTCTTGGCGTCGATCTGGTGTTGGGCGATCGTGATCGACAAGGCCGTGACTTTGGCGCGAACCCGCCGTGCCACCGATCATTTTGAAAAAGCGTTTTGGTCTGGCCAATCTTTGGACGAGCTTTATCAAAAACTTGCCGGGCGGCCGAATGAGAGCATGGCGGCGATTTTTGTGGCAGCCATGCGGGAATGGAAGCGCTCCGTTGAGGACAGCCCCTTTGCTTTACCTGGGGTTCAAACACGGGTTCACAAGGTGATGTCGGTGACAATCGCCCGCGAGGTGGACCGGTTGGAGCGGCGGCTGATGTTTTTGGCAACCATTGGTTCGACCGCTCCCTTTATTGGCCTGTTTGGCACGGTCTGGGGGATCATGACCAGTTTTCAGGCCATCGCCCAGAGCAAAAGCACCAATCTGGCGGTGGTGGCGCCGGGGATTGCCGAAGCCCTGTTTGCCACAGCCCTTGGTCTTGTGGCGGCGATTCCGGCGGTCATCTTCTATAATAAATATTCCAATGAAGTGTCACGTCATGTCAGTCGGCTGGAGGATTTCGCCGACGAATTTTCTGCGATTTTGTCGCGTCAGATCGATGTTCGGCAAGGAGGACGTTGAAAATGGGCGCATCACTAACCCCTGGTGGCCGAATGGGTGGCGGCCGTTTCCGCCGCGCCTCGAGGCAGACTCCGATTGCGGAAATCAATGTCACGCCGCTGGTTGATGTCATGCTGGTGCTGTTGATCATCTTCATGGTGACCGCGCCGCTGCTGACCGTTGGCGTGCCGTTGGACATGCCGCAAACCAAGGCCAAACCGTTGACAGGTGACAAGGAGCCTTTGACCATATCGGTGGACAAAAAAGGGAAAATCTATCTTCAGGAAACCGAGCTGAAACTGGACCAAATTGTGCCCAAACTTCGTGCTATTGCCAAGAATGGTTATAAGGAAAGAATTTATGTGCGCGGGGATCGCGCCGCCAACTATGGCACCATCATGAAAGTGATGGCGACGATTTCGGCGGCCGGTTTCTCCCAACTGGCCCTGGTGACCGAGTCAGAAAGAGGGTAGCAGGATGTCTGAAGTTTTGGGGAAAGCGCCTATATCCATCGTGTCCGGAAGGTTTGATCAGATCATATCGCGATGGCTTTGATGCCGAACAAGTGAAGGAGAGTGGCGGCTGGGGGTGAGAATTATTGAAGATTGAAGAAATCTCGAATTTGAGGGGTAAAATCTGCTCTTAAACTTTGCGGACTGTGGCTGACGGTGTCAGATCCGGCCTTGCATTCCATGGTGAGCATGTTTTGCATTTTCCTAAAGTTTGTCAAGGGTGAAACCGCTCCGCGGCGCTTGAAGCGCCCTTGACAAACTTTAGGAAAATGCCAGGGTCTCATCATGGAATGCAAGGATAGGTCTGAGGCTGATTTTGCTAAAAAAACGGTTCCCCGCTGTCTAAGGAACCTCTGATTAAACAATCTATGCACCGCCTTCCTTGGCCTTCCTCCTAATGGTTGCTGTGGAAAATGGGCGGGAGGCCAAGGAAGGCGGTGGGGTCAGCAATTTATTCAGAGGTTCCATAAGTCAAGCGTAGGCTTTAATCGTTTGAGGGAAGCTTGAATTGCGCAATGCGATTATCATTTCAGTGATTTTGCACGCGGGCGTGTTGGCTGTCGCGCTGGGTTTCTTGCCGTTTTGGCACAACACACCCAAACCGGTGTCTCCGCCGGTTCCCGTCGATCTCGTCAAGGCTTCAGAGCTGACCA
>WGBT01000349.1 GCA_015494185.1 Hyphomicrobiales bacterium
CAAAAGGAAGGCGCAGGCGATGATCGCCAGGGTGTGAATGAAGTGGTAGCGTACTGCGGTGTGAAACTGTTCCAATCCCTCGGGACTGAGCGCACCACGTAAAGCATGGGCGCCTGCAGCTCCTGCCATGACAGCCAAACTACCCGAAATGCCTGCCAAAACCAACCACCATTTATAATACAACACCGTTGCGTTCCCCTTTTGCGGACTTTCGATAGCCAAATGACCGTTTACACTATTTGGGTTTTGCGGTGCCGCGATAGTGGAAGCCTAAGATGGCCGGTGTCAATGGCAATGTGTAAGTTTCGATCTCATCAAGGTTAAAACCGTTGTCGGCGATGAGCTTGGCGACATTGCGGTTGAGATTGCAGCCGCCAGCCAGCCTGTTCCAGAGTGGATTCAAGCGGTCTTGCCATTTTGCCGTTGACAACTGGGTGGAACGGCCATGCTCAACGAATAACAGCCGTCCTGAAGGTTTGAGAACACGATGGACCTCACGCAAAGCGGCGGCCGCGTCTGGAATGGTGCACATGCTATAAGTGATCACCGCGGTATCGGCAAGATCTTCTGGGAGCGGGATTTGTTCCGCTCCTTGTTGGATGATCTCGACCTTCAACCGGGTTGTTTCGATCCGGCGTTTGGCAATGGCGGTAAGCGTTGGGTTGGGATCAATTCCAATAATACGGGTGACTTTTTCCGGATCGTAATAAGCCAGATTGTGACCAGAACCAATCCCGACTTCAAGCACCACGCCCTGTGCCCGCGGCACGACCTTTTCCCGTTGTTTTCGAATGGGTTTGAGGGAACAGGCGCAATGGACCAGCCGCGGCGCAATAAAACGGTCGTAAAAACCGGCAGCTTGTTTAGCTTTTGCTGGTGTTTTTTCGGGAGATGTCATCTTGCACGCAACCTTGATTGGATCACAGAAGGCGGCAGAAAGAGCGGCCTATACAGGCTATATTAATGATGGGGTGAGAGTAGAAAAAACAAAAAACGGCGCCCTTTGATGCAGGTGATGCAGGAAAGATCAATACATCCACCATGGAGAATAAGGACGGTTCCGGCACTGCTTGTTGGGCAAGCCCAGATTTTCACACCAGATTTTTGCGTATAATCATGCAAATCATCACCTTTCACCGTCCTCAGTCTCCCAAATACCCGCTTGCAAAAGCTTTTGCAAACCATCGTTCCAGTATTCCGCCAACAGGGGATGGCTTAGCAAATAATCTTCGTCTGGCGTTTCGTCCCGTTCTTTCGCAAGTTGCAGGAGATTTTCCCATTCCGAGGCTGGTGTATCATCCCGGCCTAGCCACATCAACGCCACCAGTTCATTTTGCTCATCAGGATCAAGCCCCTGGATGAGCTCGGCAATTTCTTCGCGAATGAGGTTGTCCGGCAAGTCCTGCAATGTGAAGGGGCGTTCGTCGTCTGTTGGGTTCGAGCCGTCATCTTCAATATCGGGAGCTTCGGCCGCCATATAGGCGCGCACTTTTTCAGAAAGACGTTCAATCAAATCGGGATCAATCATTGTTTTCTCCTATCAAGCTCTGTGGGCAAGTCAGACAAGTTCACATATTTATTTTTAGGGTGGGGGCCCCATCGTGATTGTCAAGCTGGGAGCTTATGGACTGGCCTTTAGATCGACGCAATAAGCCCCCGGAGGTCTTGAGGATTGAGGTTCATGTTTTCCCCATTCTATTGAAACTTCTTTGTGAGGCGAATGAGATACAAGTGAAAATCAGGGACCTCTGGTATAAGACAATATTGAGCTTGACTGGATGGCGGCTTTAAGGGCATTAAAAGATCACAAGCTCACTCGAGCAAAATCCGATCACATCCGAAGTGGATTTGATTTGGCTCGAGAGGAGGTGAGTTTGCCGCGCGATTGATCCGAAAAACGGTTCCCATTTCGAAGGACTTGTGCTTCAGGGAACCTCTGATGAAACAATCTATCCCACCGCCTCCCTTGGCCCCCGCCTATGGCCGCTGCAGGAGAGGGGCAAGAGGCCAAAGGAGGCAGGGAGCAGCAATCGATTGAGAGCTTGCTTAGAGCTTGATCACCTTGATCACGGAGTGTGGCGCAGCCTGGTAGCGCACCTCGTTCGGGACGAGGGGGTCGCAGGTTCGAATCCTGCCACTCCGACCAAGTTTTGCCTGCCAAGGGGGCAAGGGCAAAAGGGGGCAAGGGGGCAAGGGCAAAAG
>WGBT01000350.1 GCA_015494185.1 Hyphomicrobiales bacterium
ACCTGCCACGGGGGCGGGGTTGGTGATCTCCCAGGTGAAGCTGGTGGCAACGGAGGCGCCTTCGGGGTCGGTGGCGGTGATGGTGACGGTGTAGGGGCCGTCGACCGACGCGCTGCCATCGACGGTGCCGGAGATGACGCCGGTGGCCGGGTCGATGGTCAAGCCCGCGGGCAGGCCGGTGGCGGTGTAGCGCAAGCTGTCGCCTTCAGGATCGCCGAAGTGGCCGGAGACATCCAAGGTGACGGCCTCGCCATCATTGGCGGTTTGGGTGGCGATTGCCGAGCCCACAACCGGCGCATCATTGACACCTGTGACGGTGATGGCGATGGTGCCGGTATCGCTGCCGCCCTCGCCGTCATCGGCGCGGTAGGTGAAGCTGACGGTTCGGGTTTCGCCGGTGGCGAGGTCTTCAAAGGCCCCGGCGGGATCGAAGCTGTAGGAGCCGTCGGCAGCCATGGTGACGGTGCCCGCTTCCGGCGGGGTGAGCAGGGTGAAGGTGAGGCTGTCACCGTCGGGATCGGAAGCCAGCGGTGCGGCCGAGCCGGTCAGGATGCTGTCTTCATCGCCTGAGGCGCTGCCGTCACCTGCCACGGGGGCGGGGTTGGTGATTTCCCAGGTGAAGCTGGTGGCAACGGAGGCGCCTTCGGGGTCGGTGGCGGTGATGGTGACGGTGTAAGGGCCGTCGAGTGAAGCGCTGCCATCGACGGTGCCGGAGATGACGCCTGTGACCGGGTCGATGGTCAAGCCCGCGGGCAGGCCGGTGGCGGTATAGCGCAAGCTGTCGCCTTCAGGATCGCCGAAGTGGCCGGAGACATCCAAGGTGACGGCCTCGCCATCATTGGCGGCTTGGGTGCCAATCGCCGAGCCCACGACCGGCGCATCATTGCCCCCGGTGATGGTGATATTGACAAAGGATAAATCCGAGCCCCCCTGGCCATCAGAGACGCCATAGGTGAAGGCTACTGTGGCGGTCTCGCCGGTGCCCAGATAATCGAAGGCGCCAGCGGGATCAAAGCTGTAGGCTCCTGACGGGTCAAAGCTGAGATTTCCCGCAGCTGGTGCACTGAGCAGGGAAAATGTCAGTGTGTCGCCATCGGGATCATTGACGAGGGATGTTAGATTGCCGCTGATTGCGGTTTCTTCATCGGTGCTGTGAGAACCAGCCGTGGCGGTAGGGATTGGGTTGCTGATATCCCAGGTGAAGCTTGAGGAAACCGACGCGCCAGAAGGGTCGGTGGCAGTGACAATCACATCATAGGGCGCGCTCAGTGAGGCATCGGCGGCAATCGTACCCGAGATGACGCCTGTGACCGGATCGATGGCAAGCCCCGCAGGCAGGCCGGTGGCCGAATAGCGCAAGCTGTCGCCATCGGGATCGGAGAAATGGCCGGAGACATCGAGGCTGACCGTGTCAGAGTCATTGCCGCTTTGGCGCGCGATCGCAGCCCCCGTGACCGGCGCATCATTGACACCGGTGATGGTGATGACAACGCTGCCGGTATCACTGCCTCCTTCACCATCATCGACACGATAGGTGAAAGAAACCGCAGCGGTTTCGCCGTCGCCCAAAGATTCGAAATCACCAGCGGGATCGAAGCTGTAGGAGCCATCGGCGGCCAGGCTCAGAAGGCCGGCTGTTGGGCCGGAAACCAGGCTGTAGGTCAGGCTGTCGCCATCGGCATCACTCACCAGGCCGGAAACCGTACCGGTCAGCGGGGTCGCCTCATCGGTTGTCGCAGTTCCATCACCAGCAACCGGGGCCGGGTTGGTAACTTCCCAGGTGAAGTCTGTGGATACCGCGGCACCTGAAGGGTCGGTGGCGGTGACGGTGACGGTGTAAGGGCCGTCGACCGAAGCGCTGCTGTCGACGGTGCCGGAGATGATGCCGGTGGCCGGGTCGATACTCAAGCCCGCAGGCAGGCCGGTGGCGGAAAAGCTCAAGGCATCGCCTTCAGCGTCGGTGAAATAGCCAGAGACGTCTAGGCTAACGGCCTCGCCATCATTGGCGGATTGGGTGGCGATGCTGCTTGTCAGGGTTGGCGCGTCATTTGCACCGGTGACCGTGATCGTCAAGGTGCCCATGGTCTCGGCACCTTCATCATCGAGCGCGGTATAGGTGATTTCAGTGGTTGCCGTTTCACCGGCTTTCAAATGGTCAAAGGCTGTTCCCGGATCAAAGGTATAAGCCCCATCGGCGCTGACGGTGAAGGTGCCGCCATTGGAGCCGGTGACGCTGGTGCCGACATTGGCTGCGGCCCCATTGACGGCGGAGACGGTAAGGGTGCCCCCATCGGGATCGAAATCATTCGACAACACCCCGCTTGAGGCATCGACACTCAAGGGGGCATTTTCCCCGGTTGTAGCGCTGTCATTGGTGACTTCAGGAGAAGAAAGGCAGGCAAAAACCGCAGCAACATCCGCCGGATCGCCGCTTAGATTGTAGGCATATTTGAAGCTTTGGGTTTCGCCGGCGCCGATGGTACCGAGATTGAAGGCAATGGCAATGGCCTGGTCGGCATAAAGTGTCGAGCCTTCGGCCTGTGAATTGAAACCGGTGCCATCCCAGACGTTGGAAGCATCGCGGTTGGAAAATCCGCCATGGCTGACGCGGGCGCGGGCATCATCTGCGACCAGGGCAATATAAGAACCATCATTATGGGTTTGGCTGGCGGAGACCACGGCCAGATTATCGCTGCCGCCATCGCCGGGTTGCTTTTCGATGGTGTTGGTGGTGGAATAACCCGCACCGAGCTGCACGTCATTGTCCGGGTCGACATTGTGCATGAAATAGACATTGTCAACGGCCGTGGCATTGGTGTTGGTGATCTCGGTTTCCATCAAAATGAATAAACCGTTTTCAACAATCGTATAGGTGCGGGTGATGTCGACCCCGGCGACGCTGCCTTGCCAGACGATTTGCGCGGCATTTTGACCGCAATAGTTGGTCACCTCGGCGCTGACGATGCCGCCGGCGATTTCTCCCAGGCTGCCATAGGTGTTGTTGTTGTAATTAATGCCGTTGATTTCTAGAGCAAAGCCTTCTTCAGGGGCGCCGGGGGTGAAGAAATCGCCATCATAGTTGGCCCAGTTGTCCTTTTGCGGGTTGGCGATGAAACCGAACAAGCCGGGCACCCTGGAATCGTGGTAGCCCACGGGCTGGTTGGCGGAGTTGGCGCCAAAGGTGCCGTTGGCATTGATCCCGGCTTCCACATAGTTGCCGCGGAAAAAGGCTTCGCCGCCGCTGATTTGGGCATCGAGTGTCAGCAAGCCATCCCAGGCCGGCGCCGCAAGACTTGCAGCTTCAATATCGCCGGTTTTGACTTCCAGATCCCAGTCCCCGCCAAGCGCGGCGCTGCCGGTGTCATCATCGGAGGCGGCAACATCGGCGCCGGTGGCATTGGCCAGCGCGGCAACGGCAGCCTCGCCGATTGTGCCACGGCCAAAATCACAGCCATAGATGAGAATGTCGGCATTTTCGGTCAGCGATTCACGGATCGTTGCAAGCGCGCTGGCGTGTTCGCCGGTCATGCTGGCCTGATCCAAAACCGCATTGCCAAGCACCAGCGAGCCCTCGTCACCATGGGAAACAATATGTATGGCTTCGATCGAATCGCGGCGGGAAAGATGGTCGGCAATTTCCTCGATTCCATCGCGGCGGGCATCGAGAATGATCACCTCTATGTTGCTGTCAATTTCCGATAGGATATCACCAAGATTTTCAACCCGGCTGTCGATAAAGACGATCTCTTTGGCGGTGGTGGAGACATCGGGAGCGATGAGCAAATCTTCAGCACCTGAGAAAAGCGATCCGTCGGCCGGCTTGCCAGCCAGATCATCCCATAGCGGCAAAGGTGGTTTGCTCTCCAGGTTTTCTTGGCTTGCGGCGTCTTCGCTGGTTTGCGACGTGAGGGCTTCATTGACTTGGGTTTGTGCGGTCTGATCCGCGGCCACCTCGGCAGCGGTGGCTGCCGCTGCGGCATCGAACAGCATCCTTGGTTCCAAAGCCTGGCGCAAGGCGGGGTTGGTTTTGTGTGGGGCTTCACTCTGGGATTGAGATTGGAAAGCCTTGGTTTGTGGTGTTGTGATGGTGGTTGACTTGTTGGTCGAAGAGGATTTGCGGCGCAATAATTGAATGAGTGACTGATTCATTTTTTCAAAACCCCGTTTCCTGCGGAAGACTATTCAACGGAAGTGCATTTCAAGTTGAGAAAAACAATTTTAAGTATAGATAAGCGGAAGGGGTTAATTAATGCTTATTCTTCTCAGGTAAATCCGTGTATTTTTGAGTTGAGGCGTCTTTTTCTTTTTTGATTGGAGGTTTTTTCTTAATAAAGTTAATAGCCAAACATGGGGTGGATTAACGTATTGGTTTCGTATTTTTAACCTTTTACGTGATACAAAGGAGGAGTTCCGGAGCTGTCTATAGATTGACTTTCGGAATGGTTGTGTTATTTTTCCTCTACCCGCGAAAAAGGGAAAATTCTAAATTAATTTGAGTTGACACTTGGAAGTCGTGAGTTGTACACACCGGGAAAAGTCGTGGAGGGCGCAAACCTTAAACAATTGGGGTTGAAAGCCATTAGATGATCAAGAATAGTGCCGGTAAGAAAACGACAACAAGAAAATCTGCCACCAAAACTTCTGCCAAGAAACCCAATCCCATTGATGCCCATGTCGGCAGCCGTGTTCGCTTGCGCCGCATGGTTTTGGGCATGAGCCAGGAGAAGTTGGGCAATCTGCTTGGCTTGACTTTTCAGCAAGTTCAGAAATACGAAAAGGGCACCAACCGGATTGGCGCCAGCCGCCTTTATAAACTGTCTGAAGTGCTCGATGTACCGGTGAGTTTTTTCTACGAAGAGTTGCCGGGAAGTGAAAAAAATACAACAGCGGCGGGGTTTTCTGAACCCACGACGGAGACGTCGATTGTCGAGTTCATGAACAGCCGGGAAGGGGTGGAGTTGAACCGGGCTTTCGTGAAAATCACGGATCCAAAAATTCGCCGCCATATCATCGACCTGGTTCGCAGCCTGGCCTCATGAAGGGGGGGCTTTGGCTGGATTTAGGCCCGCATCTTTAGATAAGGGTGCGGGCTGTGAGTGGCTATGAAGCGGTTGCCGCCTTGACAAACCAGCAAAATGCCAATCTCTCATCATCAAGTCTCTCATCATAAAAGGTAAGGATGAATTCTGGCGTTATCGACAGGATCAAGAGCTATCTTTCATACCTTCCCTATATCGATATTGTCCCGATCAACTCCCCGGGCTTGTCCTTTGTTACTCTTTCTTAACATTGACTTGCGGGTGCGTTTTGTCATTAGCCGTTCCTTAAACCTTGTAGCGGAAAACTTTTGAGTGCATCGATATCGTCAGCATTTGTCATCGGTTGATCATGCTTTCCGTATCCCTTTGAAGGGGATATGCGAATGAAGTTCAGAAGCCGCTGGTAGTCCTTTCTTTGCTTGTCAGGAGCTGCGCTTTGTTGGGCAAATGGGCAAAAAAGAACAGTTTGCGGCGCAAGAAGGAATAGGGGAATGGCAAAATTCAAGCCGTTGTTCGTTATATTGGCTGTGATGGTTGGGCTTGGTGGCCTGAAGGGGTGTGGGGGCCGCGGGGGGCCGGATTTGCACTCGGTGCTGGAGCGCACCGTTGGCGGGTTGCTGTTCTTTGACGAATTTATGACCGCCAATGGAATCGATGTGGCAGGTGATGAAGATATGCACGAATTGGCGCGTACACTTGCGGCCAAGTTCAACGCCGAACCGAAAATCTGGGAGACGCGCATTGGCGTCAATATCTTCCGGGATTCCACCATTGAGGGCTATCAGGATACCAATCAGAACGCACGCCAGGATGAGGGAGAGCCACAACTGTTTACAGTCGAAATTGATGCTGACAATGGCCGCTTGATTGCAACCCGTTCCAGTGGTGACACTTTAGCCCATCCATTAGGTGATTTTGCCAAGCACTTGTTTGCTGGCGGGATGATGAAAAAACTGCTGGCCTTGCAATTGGAAGCGGGCTTCAAGGTTGGTCATTTCGATGACCGTGAAGTCCCCATGGTGGAACAGTCTTATTATTTCGAAAAGCCGCAGAAAAACGCCAAAGATGGTGATAACAATAAATCTGGTTAGGCTCAGGACCCATAAAGGGCGTGGATGCCAGCGGCATTTTCGCTTCATCTCGCTGGCATTTCGCCCTTGGAAATAGCTTCGGCTATTCCCTGCGGGCGAAAAACCAGCGATATTTCGCGAAAATGCCGCTGGTCTCCACACCCTTTATGGGTCCTGAGCCTAGCCCCTGTGGCGGGCGATTTCCGTGAGGAATTGGGCGTGCTCCCCGGCCACTAACAAAGGGGCCTCACGGGCAATGGCTTCAAGCAGCGGATCGAGCCAGTCACGATCGGCGCGTGAAAAATCTTTGAGAACATGGGCCAGAACCAGCTCCTTGCGGCCTGGATGACCAATCCCAATGCGCAGGCGATGATAGTTATTTCCCAATTGGGCGGTGATTGAACGCAGACCATTATGGCCGGCATTGCCGCCACCAGTTTTTACCTTCACTTTGCCAGGGGCCAAATCGAGCTCGTCATGAACGACGATAATGTCATTGAGCGGAATTTTATAGAACCGTGCTGCCTCGCCAAGGGAACGGCCACTTTCATTCATATAAGTCGCGGGTTTGAGAAGCAGACATTTTTCTTGTCCGATACGGCCTTCGCTCACTTCGCCTTGGAATTTCTTGCGCCAGCCGGGAAACCCGTGCGCGCCGGCAATGGCGTCAACGGCCATAAAACCGACATTGTGCCGATTGCCGACATATTTGGCACCTGGATTGCCCAGCCCTGCAATGAGTTTCATCAGTCGAAATGCCTCAAACGAACGGCTTTGCTTTCGCGAGATTATGCGGGTGATGGAATACCAGCGGCCCCTGATCTTGACACGCACACCGTTCCATTTACGTAAAATATTCAAAAGGATACGGAAAGCATGAGCGATCGATAAAATATATCTACGGTATAACACCTGGCTTTTGGATTAACACCTTTTCAAGGGCGCTTGCCGTTTCAATGGGAAGACGCCCTTGATGTGTGATCAACTCTGAACCTGTCAGGCTGAAGTTTCCAATCGATCCGTTATCTTCGCCTCTAAGCTGTTCCAGAGTCCCATACCATACCGGTTTATTCGTCTTTGCCGTCTTCGTCACCGCCGTCTTCACTTTCTTTTGCTGCGGCTTCGCCTGCGGCGGAACCAACCACGGTGACAATGGTGAAGTCACGGTCTGTGATCGCTGGGGTCACTTTGTCAGGCAAGGTGATATCAGAAATGTGGATAGAATCACCAATATCCAGTCCGCTAAGATCGACATCGATCTGTTCTGGAATGGCATCTGCCGGGCAGTTGACCTCGATTTCATGGCGCACAATATTCAAGGCCCCGCCACGTTTGACCCCTGGGCAATTTTCTTCGTTGAGGAAATTCACATGAACTTCCACGGTCACGCCCGCCCCCTTGGCAAGACGCAGAAAATCGACATGAATTGGCAAATCCTTGACCGGATCAAAATGCACATCACGTGGGATGGCTTGAATTTTCTTGCCGCCAAGATCAAGAATAAAGACGGTGGAAAGAAAACCGCCGGTTTGGACATATTTCCATAACAGCCTGCGTTCGATGGTGATGGGTTCAGGGGGTTTTTTGTCTCCATAAATGACGCCGGGTACGAGGCCCTTGCGGCGTGCTGCGCGTGCGGCCCCCTTGCCGACTTTGTTACGCGGTTCCACCTTCAATTCAATGGTCTCTGCCATGGCAGATCGCTCCTTCATTTTGATTCCAAATACAAAAAAGCCCGGGCCCGCCTGATTGGATGAGGCTTGAACTGGGCACAGGGCTTTACAAAGCTTGTTAAACTGTGTGCGTGATCTTTGCGGCGTTCCTCCAGGGGTGTAAGGCCGCATGCACGACGACAGTTTGCTGCTTATAACCTGTTTCCTCGCCCGGGAGCAATAAGGATTTTGAATAAGTTCAGACAGATATGAGGGAACCTCTATAAATGCATCTGCTCCCCCTCCACCCCCTGTCAACCGTCACAGGGTGCCAAAATATGGCGGTTGGCAGGGGGCGGAGGGGAAAGAAAGCCTTATAAATAGGTTCCCATGACGGATCTGCCTGGGATGGGGGCAGTCTGGAGCTGACATTAGACAATGATAAGCCCTAATAAGGACCAGTTACCCTCCAAGCCATCCTTCCGGAGCCATCGTCGCTCGCCTCGCCCTTTTTGGGCGAGCGACGATGGGTCTGGAAGGATGGCGGGCTATCCTTCTGGTGAATCAGAAGCGAGCTTCCCCCACCTAAATGAACACAACAAGCATTCAAGAGGGTCTCATCTCTGTCTGAACATATTCAGCGCTTGATTTCCAGCTTACGGTGACGCACATTGAGCCAATGCCGTGGACCGATAAAACTCTGATCGATGCGCAATCGCTGAATTTGCGCCGCAATGGCCTTCAACTGTTGCATGATGTCTCGTTGCATGTCGACCGTGGCGAGAT
>WGBT01000351.1 GCA_015494185.1 Hyphomicrobiales bacterium
CCGGTAAACTTTTGTGCGTGCCGTGCCTTCGCCCAACATAGACACAAAGCACGTCCTACAACCTTTCTCATCTGCGATAAATGTGTCTCTCATGCAAACATAACTTTTAGTGAAGCCACTTTAAAGGCGCCTGTTGCCAGTTAACATGTCAATTCAGCGGCAACAGGGCTGGCTGAATGGGCCAAGGAATCAGGGCGGCTGCAAGGGCCTTGTTGGGCTGCAATCGCAAATTGGTTGGGCATGAAAGCTTCACTTGCTCCCATTTCGGTGACGATCAAGCGGTCCCCCTCTGTCAGCACCGCCGATAAATGGGCGGCGATGTCAGAAGCCGTAAGACTTGTTGTAATCTGGCGCACATGGGGCATCACATGAATTTCACTCACCGCAATCAAAGCAATCGCATAAGCCAGATCAGACAAATTTTTTTGCGGGTTGAAAAGATCATAGGTAATGAGATAGGTCTTCATTGTTCGAGTGCTCCAGTTGAGGCCATGATAGATGAACGCCAAACACGGGTGAACGTCAAACGGCTGTGAAACAGCCCGGCTCTCTTGCGCCGCAGGAGCTGGAAAACCAACAATCCAGCCGACCTGATGGGTTGTATATACCGCATGTGTTCTCTAATATCAACACAAAAAGTTCTTGTTAAGTTCCAAAATTTGGAACAAACCAATTACATAACGATAATGACATGATTTTATTTCCTGCAATTGATCTCAAAGATGGCCAATGTGTGCGCCTCAAGCGCGGTGAGATGGACCAGGCGACGGTGTTCAATGACGATCCTGCCGCTCAGGCCGCGCAATTTCAGGCCCAGGGCTTTGAATATCTCCACATTGTCGATCTCAATGGGGCGTTTGCCGGCGCGCCGGTCAATGGTCAAGCGGTCGAAGATATTCTCGCCGCCATTACCATCCCCGCACAGTTAGGGGGGGGCATTCGGGATTTGGCGACCATTGAGATGTGGCTGGAGAAAGGCATTTCACGGGTCATCTTAGGAACCATTGCGGTGCGTGATCCTGACCTCGTGCGGCAAGCCTGTGCACATTTCCCTGGCCAAGTGGCGGTTGGCATCGATGCCAAGGATGGGCGGGTCGCCATCGAGGGCTGGGCGGAAGTCAGTGAACTGTCGGCCCAGGAAATGGCAGCACGTTTCGAAGATGCCGGGGCAGCCGCAATCATCTATACGGATATCTCACGTGATGGCGTGCTCAAGGGGCTCAATCTCGAAGCCACGGCAGCCCTTGCCCGGTCGACCTCGATTCCAGTCATCGCCAGCGGCGGGCTGGCCTCGATTGAAGATATTCGCAATCTATTGCGCCCGGAATATGCCTTGCTCGAAGGGGCGATCACCGGACGCGCCCTATATGATGGGCGTCTTGACGCGGCTGAGGCGCTGGCGCTTCTGGCAGCCCACAAAAAACAACATTCGACCTAACAGACAGCGGCTGGCTTTTCTCCGTAAGCTTTCGGTCTGAACCTGTCCTTACCTTCCATGGTGAGGACGGGTCTTCCAGTGTCTTGACCCCAAATGCAGTCTTTTACAGATAAATACCTCCTGTATACCCTGTCTTTTCAAGTCTTGTTCATCTATTCATGTTGTTCTGAGTTGCCAATGAAGTGTTCTGGCAACCGGCTTTATGATGATTATGAGTATAAGACTTCTCCCCGCCCTGTTTTTTGTCATACTCATGTACATGCAAAGCCCTGCTCTGGGGCAATCGGTAAGCATCGACGATGTCTATTTTCGCCTGTCGCAATTGGAAAAACGCCAGGCCGAACAGATTCTCGAAGAACTCTATCAATTCCACGCCACCCACCTCAAGCTGGCCCCTCACATCAACATCAAACTGCGCGCCTATAGCTCACGCGATAAATATAACAAGCTGGAACGGCGGCTTGGCGTTGCTTTTTCGGCCGGGATTTACAGTCCACGGGAGAATATGGCGGCTGTCGATCTGGAAAACCAAAGCTATCTCGGCACCCTTATCCACGAAGGTCAGCACTTTATTCTCGGCTCGGTCTTTGCAAAAGTGCCGCTGTGGATCAATGAGGGGCTGTCGGAATATATCGAAACGGCAACTATGGAAGGATTGAGCGTGGTGGTGACGCGCCATGATGGCAATTTACACCGGGTAAGGCTGTTACGCGATGCCGGGAAACTGCCGAAATTACGGGATTATTTGGCCCTGTCATCACGGCAGTGGCAGCGGCTCGACCGGCCTCCGCTCAATTGGCCGCGGGCGATGGCCTGGAGCTTGGTCTATTTTCTGATGGATTCTGAAGAAGGCAAAGCCATTTTGGGCGAGCTCATCAAACGATTAGCCTTGGGGAAAGGAAATGCGGTCACGATCTTGGAACATGTCTATCCTGGCGGCTTGGCACAGTTGGAAGCTGACTGGCTGGATTTCCTCGAAGACGTGCCCGAATCACAGGATTTCATCGGCTCTTATACGCCGCTGGAGCCTGAAAAGGCACAACAAGCCGTCCCCCTCGCGGCGTCCCCTTCCCTACGCCGTCCTTTCTCATGGCTGACGTGGCTCTGGCACGCCTTGATATGGGCTGGGAACCAGATTTTTCTCCCCCCCTCATTGGCCAGCAGACTTTATCATATAGGCACCGCACTTTAGCCATGGCGGGCAAATTTGCGGGATAACAAGTCGAACATGGCCCGCGCGCCTTGGGGCTCACCGCCCCGCGGCTGGCCCGGACGTTTGGCGGGCACCCAACCATAGATATCGAGATGCACGAAATCACGGGCCGTCCCAACGAAACGTCTCAAAAACAAAGCCGCCGTCAATGAACCTGCAAAAGGGGTGTCCGAGATGTGATTGAGATCCGCCACCTTGCCAACCAGATGCCGGTTGTAAGGCAACCAGAACGGCAATTGCCACAGCGGATCGAAAACCCGCGCCGCACTCTCCATGATTTCTTTGGCCAGCGTATTGTTCGAGGTGTAAAAAGGCGGTAAATCCGGCCCCAGGGCCACCCGCGCCGCCCCCGTCAGGGTGGCGAAATTGATCAAATAGTCCGGCGCTTCCTCATCGGCATAGGCCAGCGCATCGGCCAGCACCAGCCGACCTTCCGCATCGGTATTTTCAATCTCAACGGTCAAACCTTTGCGGCTTTTGAGAATGTCGCCGGGGCGAAACGCATTCCCTGAGATATTGTTGTCGGCCGCGGGAATGAGCAGGCGCAAACGCACCGGTAATCGTGCCGCCATGATCATGTTGGCCAGCGCCAGGGCCGCGGCGGCCCCGCCCATGTCCTTCTTCATCAGCGTCATCGCATTGCCAGGCTTGAGATTGAGCCCGCCGGTGTCAAAGCAAATCCCCTTGCCGACCAGGGTCACCTTTGGATGATCCCGCTCCCCCCACGTCAGATCGATCAATCTCGGCGCCCGGTCACTCGCCCGGCCAACCGCATGGATCATCGGAAAATTCCGCTCCAAAAGCGCATCCCCAAGGATGATCTCAACCTGTGCCCCATGGGCTGCAGCCACCGCCTCAACCGCCATGGCCAGCTCGGCCGGTCCCAGATCATGGGCTGGCGTATTGATCAGATCACGGCCCAGACAGACACTTTCCACAATCCGCAAAACCGCATCACGGTCAACCCCTTTCGGCAACCGCAGCCAGCGCGGCCGTTTGGCCTGATTTTGCGAATAGTGACTGAATTTATAAGCCCCCATCAACCAGGCAATCACTGCCAATTCCGGGTCTTCCAATTCAGACTCGAAATGATAATAACCGCTTGGAATGGCGTCTGGCAGAGCCCCCAAAAGCAGCGGGGTACGCTTATAACTGGTCTTGGCGCCAAGACCGAACACCACCCCGGCAACCTGCCCGTCAGGGCCTGGCAGCAGCGCACTGGCCCCGGCTTTGGGCGAAAAGCCCGTAGCATGCAGCCAAGCGCGTTGTTGCTTCGTCAACTGCCCCAAATCATCGGCCTGCGAGCCGGGGGAGACCAGCCAGATCGGTTGTGTGCGTTGCGGCGCGTCAGCATCCAGCAACAGGTTGGCGATATCCTGGCGTTGCAGAATATTGGCAAATTTATTCATTGATTTCCTGTTCCTGACCCAGATTTCGGTTGTTGAATTGTGGCAGCAATCTTGTTCAAGTGCTGCTGTTCAGGCAAACGCCGGGGGATCTTGGTATCGCGGGAGCTTCATGGGTAGGGGGAATGACCGCCGCTGTCAAATCCCGTTCGCCAATTCACACACGATCACTAGCGCACACTATCGCAGCAGGCCAGAAGAAAGCAGATGACAGCCACAGGTTTAACAATTTATTGAGAACTGCACCTTATTGTTACAGAACTTCGTAAAATTTTGGCATTTTTCATCAGCTGTTTTCAGCAACTGCCGTCCCGTTCGGTTTTCCAGCGTCATGCGTCACCTGGCAGAGAAACGTTCTGCCTGAAAATCATAACAGTATGGAATTCACCGCCACCCCAAATAGCGGAAAAGTTTCTGCCCGTTCGGCGGCTATTATATCAAGGTCGAAAGATTATGGAACGTCATTTCAGGACATATCGTATTGGTCGTATTGGCAAATCATTGTTGATCGTCACGGCTGCAGGTCTTGCCTTGGCTGGCTGCGCGCAATCGGGTCTGCTGCCACAGGTCGGCAATCCCTTCAAGATCGCAGCTCCGGCCACCACCGGCGCCATTACCCCGCAAAAGGCTGATCCGCGTGCGGAGCTGATCAAGGCAACCACCTATTGGGGGCAACAATTCATGAAGAATCCGAAAGACCCCCAAATCGCCCTGAATTACGCGCGCAATCTTCGCGCCTTGGGACAGAAGAAACGGGCGCTTGCCGTATTGGAACGCAGCCGCCAATGGGCCCCCAACAACCGGGAACTGACCGCCGAGCTTGGCCGGCTGGCCGTTGATACCGGTCAGCTCAAAATCGCCAAGAAATTGTTGGCGGAAGCTGGCAACGAGGCCGATTGGAAGACGATCTCAGCCAAAGGCGCGCTGGAAGCCCAACAGGGCAACTACAAAGCCGCCCAAGCCCTGTTCAACAAGGCGCTGGCGATCAAGCCCGGCCAGCCCTCGATCATCAACAATCTGGCCATGGCCTATGCGCTGGATGGGCAGGCCGGCCGCGCCGAAGAATTGTTGCGGCAGCTCGTGAAAGCGGGCAAGTCCAATAAGAAAATCCGCCAGAATTTGGCGCTGGTGCTTGGCTTGCAGGGCAAGTTCGATCAGGCCCGGGAAATTTCAGCACGGGATCTGCCGGTTCATCTGGCCTCGGCCAATGAAGCTTATCTGCGGCGCATGCTGAACTTACCGAAAGGCTCCCGTCACGGCCAGGCGGCGCGGGCCGTCTCCACGAACAAAAGCAAGATCATGGCCGCCATACAAGCCAGCAGCTGGCAAACCGACGTCACCCCGGCGCCCTCCCAAATGGCAAGTCATACAAGCTCTGCCGGTCAGCCGATTCTGCTTGATCCTCCCGGTGAGTGATCAGCGGGACCGCTCATACACAAGACCTGAAAAATCCTTGGGAGGAAGCTTCAAGAGAAACGCGGCCTTTGTTCGAGGTTACCTGGCAAGCAGCTCCTTTGCCCATTCGAACAACTCGGCCGCGGTCAAATCCGCGAGCTCATAACCGGCCTCCCGCAGCGCCTTCAAGCTCAAATCGCCACGGGATTTGGAAAGTTTCCGCCCATCGGGATGTTGTATCAACTGGTGGTGATAATAAGCCGGCTCGGGCAATCCCAACAGCACCTGCAACACCCGGTGAATATCGGTCGCCGCCTCCAAATCGCGCCCTCTGATGACATGGGAAACACCTTGCCTTGCATCATCGACGACAACCGCGATGTGATAGCCGACCGGCGTATCCTTGCGCGCCAAAACAACATCGCCCCAGCGTTCCGGGCGGCAGGGCTTGGGCATAACGGATTTCAAGGGCAGCGGCGGCGGCAGACATTTTCGCAAGGAATACCGTCACGATCTCCATCCAGCCGCCTGAAATTGCATATTTTCAGCAGGAAGCAGGCATATTGGCATGACCGGATATTTTTGCAATAAGGGCGGTGCGGCGGGCAGGACTGGCTGGCGCTAGCACCCACCGGGGTAATGGGGCTGACAGCAGTGTTGGTGAGGCTTTTCCTATCCCTATTCCGATAATACCAGGGGAAATGAAATCGCCCTTTCCAGATTCCGGCCCGGCGGCGTTTGGCGAGGCTCTCAAGTGCCCGATATTCATCACTGTATTTTGTATAAGCAGCGGCCATACCAGCCATAACCATAGCTTCATTGAGATTGGTGATGGCGTTCCGTTTGCCAAATACCCAGCATTCGGCAAGTATTCGATTATAGCGATCATATCCGCGGCTTTGACACACCACCTTACCTTTGCGCAATAATTGTTGCAATTTTCGTGTAGCCATGCGGCCGCAGAAATAGCGCTTCCCTTTGCTGTTGCGGCAGAATTGATGCGATTCGGGAGCGTCTATGCCAACCAGCCGGACTTCAGTGCGTCCAACATATAATGAATCGCCATCTATGACACGACCTCTGCCTTCGATATAGCCAAGACGCGCCACTTGGCCGAGCACGGCATTGGTAAAAAAGGCAATCGTACCAACAAAGACGGTAACCATCATGAGCCAGACCATTTTTTTGGGCAGGTTTGGGGACCGGCCCGGATGCAGGTTTTCACGGCTAATGCGCACGATCTCATTCATATTCACAGAAACACTCATATAAAATACATGTGAAAAACCTCGCTTTTTATTAATAATTCCTATGTGTATTCATGAGAATCGCCCATTAATTCTACGGTTAACACCTAGGATTTTCTGAATTTTACTTTCTTTTGTTCAGAAAGCACGGAACGTGCTAATCTCAAATGGAGGAAAGTGAATGGGAAAGAAAAAAGCAGGTTAAAACTTGCATGTTGGCGACTTGTCTTATAGATTTCCTCATCCTTCCGCTCTGCGTGGAAATCTATAGGCAGGTGCTATACGTTGATGGCCTTTCAGCCCTGGCACTACTAACTGGTTCCGGTCTGTAAACAGATCGCGCATGAAAAACTGCCCTGAAAGATGAATGCCGCATATTTTGAGGCACCGGATCATATCTTTGCTCCCCAACCAGAAGTAAAGGGGAGATTTCTTCAAGAACAACCACTAGTTAATATAAATCTTTTGATTTGAAAGCGATTTTTCATGTCCAGCAAAAGCAAAACCCTTGAGGGCCCCCGCGCGGCCGCCTTGAAAACACCGGTCAAACAACTGATCGTTTTGCTTCATGGTTATGGTGCCGATGGGCAGGATCTGTTTCCGCTGCACCGGCTGTGGCAACCAATCCTGCCCCACGCTGTCTTCATTGCGCCCAATGCACCTGAACCCTGTGCCCTCAATCCAATGGGCTA
>WGBT01000352.1 GCA_015494185.1 Hyphomicrobiales bacterium
AAGCTGCTCGATTCCGGGCTGTCCATTGCCGAGTTGGTGAAAACCGCCTGGGCTTCGGCGGCGACCTTCCGCAAATCGGATTATCGCGGCGGCGCCAATGGGGCCCGGATCAGGCTCGCGCCTCAAAAGGACTGGGAAGCCAATGAGCCTGAGCAACTGGCCAAGGTTCTCAAGGTCCTCGAAGGCATCCAGAGCGATTTCAATAATGCCCAGTCAGACGGCAAACAGGTCTCCCTGGCCGATCTCATCGTGCTTGGCGGCACGGCAGCCATCGAAAAAGCGGCCAAAGACGGCGGCTTTGATCTCACGGTGGATTTCGCACCGGGCCGGACCGATGCCACCCCAGAGCAGACCGATGTTGAAAGTTTCGCCTGCCTGGAGCCGCTTGCCGATGGCTTCCGCAATTATCAGAAACAGAAATATGCGGTCAGCAGCGAAGAAATGCTGGTCGACAAGGCGCAACTGCTAGGCCTGACCGCACCGGAAATGACGGTTCTGATCGGGGGCTTGCGGGCACTTGGCGCCGTGCATGGCAAAAATCCAAAGCTTGGCGTGTTCACGGACCGTCCCGGCGTGTTGTCCAATGACTTTTTCGTCAATCTGCTGGATATGGGCACCGAATGGACCCCGACATCAGAAGATGCGATGGAATTTGAGGGCCGTGACCGGGCCAGCGGTGAAGTCAAATGGATCGGCTCCCGTGTCGATCTGATCTTTGGCGCCAATTCACAATTGCGCGCGATTGCCGAAGTCTATGCCCAGGACGACAACCAACAGCGTTTCGTCAACGACTTTGCCGCCGCCTGGACCAAAGTCATGAACGCCGACCGCTTCGATCTCGAATAAAGCGGCGGTTTGCCAAAACCTGAACGTTTTTCCAAACTTGAAAAGACGGCGCCTTGTGACTGACAAGGCGCCGTCTAGCTTGTTTGTTGCCACCGGCGGCATTATCATTGCCCTTTCCCTGCTTTCCAGATTCCCTTGAACTTTTGGGCGTCATTTGAAGGGAATACGAATCAAGCTCAGAAGCTGCCAGTATCAATAGATAAATAGCCTCATGGCGCATGTGTTCATGGAAATGGACGCTTGAGCCATCTTTTTGGTGAAAAGGAAGCGGGCTTCTGCGTCAGGCTTCGCAGCCAAAAGGCCTTTCGGGATGCGCATACCACCGACCTCCCTTCACCACACATTCCAGCAAAACAGACTTGACCCCAGCAGCCTGCCCCGTTACCTCTGCCGTCATGAAGAAACCGTCTGTCAATCACCTTTTTGTTTTCGGACTGGGCTATACCGCCCAATGGTTTGCCAAGCGCCTGCTTGAGGCGGGGTTTCGTGTCAGCGGCACGACCCGCAGTGCGGCAAAGGCACAACAGCTAAACGCGGCGGGCTTTTCGGCGGTGCTGTTTGACGGCCGAACGCCCTCTGCTGCGGTGCGCGAGGCGCTGGCTCAGGCCAGCCATCTTTTGATTGCCTCAGGCCCCGATGCCGATGGGGATCCAGCCCTGCGCCAGCATCGCGGCGATATCGCCCAAGCGGCCTCTCATCTTGAATGGGCGGGATACCTTTCAACGGTTGGCGTCTATGGCGACCATGGCGGCGCCTGGATCGACGAAACCACCCCCCCTGAAGCCACCAGCCCACGCGCCGAATGGCGCATCAAGGCAGAACAGGAATGGCTGGCCTTGAAACAAAGCCACGGTTTGCCAATCCATATTTTCCGCCTGGCGGGGATCTATGGGCCCGGACGCAGCCCGTTGCAAAAATTGCGCGACGGCAAATCCCGGCGGATTATCAAAAAGGGCCAAGTATTCAACCGCATCCATGTGGACGACATTGCCACAACCCTGCAAGCCTCGATGAATAAGCCCAATCCCGGCGCCATCTATAACGTCACTGATGGCAATCCCGCCCCTCCGCAAGAGGTGATCGTTTATGCGGCCCGCTTGCTTGGCATCGAACCGCCCCCTGCGGAGGATTTCGAAACCGCCGAGATGACCCCAATGGCGCGCAGTTTCTATTCCGGCAACCGCCGCATCAGCAACCGCCGGATCCGCGAAGAACTGGGTGTGAGCCTGAAATATCCCGATTATCAAAGCGGTCTAACCGCCATCCTTGCCGCAGAAGCAGAAAATGCCTAACCGCCCTTCCCGCCCGGTTTCCTCCCAGACAGAGTCCTTGACGTCAGCGGAGAAACTCAAGCCCTCGCCTCGGCGCCGCCGAGCTGAGGGCGCCCTCTCGCCTTGGTGAGCCAGAGCGAAAACACAGTTGCCGCCAGCCAGTCATAGAT
>WGBT01000353.1 GCA_015494185.1 Hyphomicrobiales bacterium
GCTTCCGGTGGCGTGCATCCTCCTGTGAGATAATTACTCAACCCCACCGAATTATGCAGTCCCAGCTTGTCATGCAGTGACGGTTTGCGCAAATCTGCATCCACCAAAAGCACCTTAAGCCCCATGGCGGCGAAATGTCTGGCAATTGCCAGCGCGGTGCTGGATTTGCCCTCAGCCGCCTGGGCGCTGGTCAGGGTCAGGGTTTTGGGAAGGCCTGTATCGGTTGCCAGTTGCAGCGATGTGGCAAGGGTCCGGTAAGCTTCCGAGACTGCGGAGTGAGGATCATGGAATGCCTGTTCAAAACTCTCAGCTTCCTTGACGGCTGGAATAATCCCGAGTGTGGCAAGGCCGGTGAGTTTCTCTACATCATCCGGTGTTTTGATTGTATCGTCAAGCCGGTCGAGGAGAAGAGCAAGACCGAAGCCAATGCTCAGTCCCAATAAAAGCGCCAAAAGCAGCGCCCGTTTCAGGTTGGGCGAGGAGGGGGTTTTAGGTAATGAGGCCTTGTCGATGATGAAGATATTATTGGCACTCACACCCGCGGCCACATCAACCTTCTTGTAACGATCCAGCAGCCCATCATAAAGTGAACGGTTGGTTTCGACCTCGCGCTTTAGGATATTGTATTGAATACTGCGTTTTTGCAGATCGAGCACCTTGGCGCGCAATTCCGCGACCCGCTCTTTCATTTTCTTTTCCTGTGACAGGGCGCTCTCATAGGCGGCTTTGAGCGAGCCTTTGATGGTTTTGATTTCGTTTGCGATTTGGCGGTCGATTTGGTCGATCTTGTTCTTGATCTGGATCATCGCCGGATAGTCCGGTTTGAAAATCTCCAGCTTTTCCTGATATTCCCGCGACAGGGTGTTGCGCTGGTCGCGCAGCCCGTCGATGACCTTGTTGGTCAGAAATTGCGGCAGGTTGATCGCGCTTGCCGATTGGGCTTGCCGCCACAGCTGTTCGGCCTTGATGCGCTCGGAGATCAATTCCCCAAGGGCGGCATTGGCTGCGGCCAGATTGGAAGCTGCGATCGAGGCGTTTTTGTTGATAACGACGATTTGTTCTTTTTGCGCAAATTTAAGCAAGGCCTTTTGCGAGGCCTCAAGCCGGAGCTTCAACTGTCCCAGCTTGTCCTCCAGAAAGGTCTTGGCGTAGGAATTGGCTTGAAAACGCTTGTCGATATTGGCCGCAATGATGGCCTGGGCATAGGCTGCAGCAATTCTTTGGGCTAGTGCTGGAATAGGATCCGTATAGGAAATGTCGACCAGGCTGGAGCCTCGAATGGGAGTCACGGTGACATTTTCCTGAAGAATTCTTGCCGCCGCCTGTTGCCGTGCGGCAGCAGTCGCCTCAGTTTTCTGACCAGATCCGGAAATCAAACTAACTATTCCCTTGAGAGCTCCAAGGATAGAACCGCTCCGCTTTTCGAGAAAGTTAGGGTTTTCGCCAAGCTTCAAGGTGGAAGCAACCCGTTCGGCCATGGCGCGGCTTTTGATGAGCTGAATCTGGGTCCGCAGATAGTCACGCGATTGTTTGATCCCGGGGATCGTCTGGCCTTCTTCGACGACTTTGATTCCCTGGTTTTCGATCTGTATCCGGGTTGTCGAGGTATAAAGCGGGGTCTGCATCAAGGTATAGATGCCGCCAAGCGCCAAAAAGGCGGCTGTAAGCCCTAAAATCAACCATTTATAGGTCAAAATAAGATGCAGATATTGTTTGAAGTCTAAGCCATGTTCATCCGCAAACTCAGGGGGCAGGCCGCCGCCATAATAGCCACCGTAACCGTTCGCTGAACCATAGGAAGAGAGAGGCACCGGGGGGTGCCGGTTCGTTTGCACGAGGCCGCCCGCAGGTGTGGGAGAGGGGTCATCCTGTGGTCTATTTCCGTCACTCATGATTATTTTGTTGATGTCAGCTGGATTACATTCGAGTTCTCTACGGACGAGTTCTACGGATCAAGTGTATTGAGCCTTATGAACAAAAGCCCCCAGAGCTTGCAGTCAATAAGGTGACAAAGCGAACATATCTCAAAAAGTTCGCCCCCCTCTTAATCTTGATATTTTACTAAAAACGTAGTTCTCCCTAAAATCTAAAAGAACGTAAAAACCCGTAACAGTGGCAAGGCTTTTGTCACGCCTTGAAAAGCCGCCTTGATGGCCGATTTGCCGACGATTATCTGATCACCGGACTGAATGACTGGATCGGGCGCCTTGCCGGCTTCAATGGCGCTGACATCAAAACGCGCGATCTTACGTTTGCCGTCTTTGGTGGGACGGAAGACAACGACGGTGGAATGGGACGATTCGTCCATGCCGCCAGCCATGGCGAGTACGGAAATGAGTGTCGTGCGCCCGCGGATTGGGAACACGCCGGGTTTTTTGACGGCGCCATTGACGGTCACGCGGCGGCTGTTGAATTCCTTGACATAGACCGTGATCTGAGGATTACGCAGATATTTCGCACCATATTTCTGCATCAATATGCGTTCCACCTGTTGGGCGGTTTTTCCCTCCACATGAACTTCGCCAATCAGCGGCAGATTGACCGTGCCGGTATCAGCGACCTGAACGCTCTTGGAAAGTTCGGGAACCTTGAAGACAGAAATTTCAATGACATCCTGAGCGCCGATCAGATAGGCAGAAGCACTCGTGGCGCGAGCCGGACTTGAAGCTGCGGCTGAGGCGTGCTGTCCAGTGGGGAGAGGTGTCCCAGATTTTGCCTGGTCCTGTCTTTCTCCCGGTTTTGCCGCCGCATTGGCCGACAGCGTGGCCAGCTTGGTATCACGCGCAACTTGCTCCTTTGCCTTTACGGCTTTCGCACCGTCTGCTATCGTGTCGATGCCCAAATTATTTTCGGGCAAGTTTGGCAAAGAACTGCCGCACCCGGCCAGCGATATCACTGCGAGACCTGGAAGAAGCAGCGTTATCACGATGCGTGATATTTTCATAGGTCAATCCTTCACCCTTCATCGCCGCGACCGGCGCGATCTGTAGCAAATCACCTGGCGCCATATTGGCAATAATGCCTTGGGGACGGGTGAGAACCAAGTGTTCGGCTTCCATGTCGCCAACCCGCTTGGCCGCCGCTTCACGGCCATGACTTAAAATGGGAGCTCTGCGATCCAGGTTGTGAGCGTCGGTGGCCAAAATATGAACCAGCCCCTCCGCCATCATCCGCTCGGCCCAATATTTCGGCCGCCGCCCGAACGCCCCGGTCAGGGACCCCGCGGTGATCTGCATCCAGCCCCCCTTTTGTACCAGCCGTATCATAGTAGAATATTCCGATTCAATCCACGTCAATCTTTCCGGATGCGTTAAAATTGGTACATATCCGGCAACGAGAATGCTGAAAAACAGCTCTTCCAGCCGTGGCGGGGCCACATGATGCGGCGGCTCGACCAGCACATAACGGCTGTCCGCCAGGGTCAATAGATGCCCGGATTGCAGGCCGGCAACGAAATCTGGAACGATATGATTATCCGCCCCCGTCACCAGCCGGAGCGGAATCCCGGCCTGATTGAGCGCCTCTTGCAGTTGCGCAACCTTGGTGCGAATCTGCGGCCCTGTATTGTGGTACAGGCCGGGCAAGATATGCGGCGTGCAGGCAACAACCGTGACCCCATCAGCAACCCAGGCCCGGGCCATTTCCAGCGCAACCGACAAGTCAGCCGCCCCATCGTCAACGCCTGGAAGCAGGTGGCTGTGTAAGTCAATCATATTGCCTCCCTTTATCTCGCCCCTTCCAGATGTGTTGCCTGGTCTTGACGGATTGCCAATCATCACACCTAAAATAACCCGTTTCGATGGGGGATGCGTATTTCAAGAGCGACGATTGATCTGGGAACATGTTGAAAATTATGGTTGAAAATATGGCGCATGGAAACTGCGGCAGGGTGAACTCAGGCGTTGCGGTGTCTTCAGGCTTGTCCTCCCTGTAGGGGCTTCTTACTTCAAGGCATTATACCACATATCTTCTGTTTTTTTTGTTCAACTCTTTTGCTCCAATAGGCAATAGGCCGGCTCCAACGATCCGCCATCCAAATGAATTTAGAGTTTGTTTGGAGCATGGGATGAAATTTTGCAGCCTTTCCCACCCATTGGCGGTTTCCAAGCCTTGGTCAATCACCTTACAGGCTTTGCGGCTGTTGCTATCAGGTAACAGGTGGAGGCTGATAGGCATGGCTTGAAATGAAAAATGTTGACAGAAGGAGGCTCCTCCCTGCTAAATCGAACCCGCGGTGGGAGTTTGTAGGCCAACGGCTTCTTTGCAAACGGTTTCTTTGAGGGCAAACGGTTTCTTTGAGGGGGCTTCTTTAGGGGCAATGAGTGCCTTGTAGGAGGTGATGAATTCCAGGAGGGCTTCTTTAGCAGGTCCAACGAGTTCCTTTCGGAGCTCCAACGAGCTCAATGACGGGATAACGAACGAGCCCGTGCCAACCAAATGCCCGCGCCAACCAAATGATTGAAACAGGCCGAGGGCTTGACGGCGGAGATGGAATTCTTGCAAAGTGGTCAGCTGTTTTTGGCAGAATTTTGAGCTTGATACAGGGATTGGGTCGCTGCAGGGGGGCGCGATCGAAACTGTTGGGGCGGGAAACTGTTTGGGGCGTAAAAATGAATGTCGCGGAACATATCAGGAGGGGGCGAACCGCATGATGAAAGGTATATCGTTTCTAGCAGCGCTGGTGGGGGCATGGCTCATGAGTGCAGCCGCCTTTGCTGCAACACTGACCGATATCACCGGCAAGGTGATGGTCAATCAGGGGCATGGTTTCAAAATCATCAAGCACACGGCCGTCGTCAATCCCGGTGACAAGGTGATGGTGGCTCCAGGAGGAAGCGCCAAAGTCATGTTCTCCAATGGCCAGATGATGATGTTGGGGCCAGGGCAGATGGCAACCATTAACACAACCGTGGCCTCAACCATGGTGACAGGGGTCGAGTTCGGCGCAATGACAACTCAGGCCGCAACTGGTGCAGCTGCGGCAGCCAGCGCTGCTGGAGGGGCAGCTGCCGGAGGTGCTGCAGCAGCTGGAGCAGCGGCCGCTGCCGGTGGGATCGCAGGGATCAGCACGGGGGCCCTTGTCGCAGGTGCCGCTGTCGCTCCCGCCATCGGTGTCGGCGTTGCTGTCGCTGCAAACCAGGGGGGGGATGTGCCTGCAAGCCCGTGACCTCGTGATGACTGTGCCGCATATATACTGTTATACTGTGCCCGCATATATGCCGCTCTTTGCAGTCTCTGGTTGTGGGGCGGGGAATTTGCAGAGGTTGCAGAGGGGGAGAACTTAGAAAGGCTTAGAGAAGGGGGGGAGCCTTAGAGAACGGAGAAATAGAGAATATAACAGTATCGAGAATATCAAGAGAGAACGAAAGTAAACGGAAAAAGTAGATGGCAGATAGTGGTTCACGGAGCAGCACGGAGCAGAAG
>WGBT01000354.1 GCA_015494185.1 Hyphomicrobiales bacterium
ACCGTCTTTTATGATCAACAAGGGGAATGACGGCTCTGGTGGGAATATCTCAGAATCGACACAAAACAATGCAGGCTCCCCGAAAGTCTGTTGCCGGCTGCATCTTGTATAACACGAGAGCCCAATTCGACCACATAGCATCGGATTCTTGCTCTAGTTCCTTGTTTTGTCGAACAATTTATCCGAAAATTGGTTCCCACTCAAAGGACTTGCGCCCCAACGCTACCAGCGTCTTGCCTCGCATGCCGTTTAATTGACGATAAATCTTCAAAAAAATACGAAAGGCATCAGCAGTCAACGATAAAACCTCCGGTTTTAGCCGGCGCGTAACAGCTTGATGGCGTCATCGCGTTCGAATAAATAAAGCAGGGTTTTGAGGGCTTTGCCGCGGGGTGTGTTGAGCGCAGGATCACGCGCCAAAATCAGTTTGGCGTCATCGCGGGCTGCGGCCAACAGCTCATTGTGTTCTGGCAGGCTGGCAATGCGAAACCCTGGATCCCCGCTTTGCTTGGTGCCCAAAATCTCCCCGCCGCCGCGAAGCCGCAAATCTTCCTCGGCGATGCGAAAGCCATCTTCGGTTTCCCGCATGATCTCAAGCCGGGCGCGGGCGGTTTCCGACAAGGGGCCCTGATACAGCAGAATACAGCTCGAAGCCTTGGCGCCCCGTCCCACCCGGCCGCGCAATTGATGCAATTGTGCCAGCCCAAAACGTTCGGCATGTTCGATCACCATGATCGTGGCATTGGGCACATCGACACCGACTTCAATGACCGTGGTGGAAACCAGAATATCAAGTTCGCCCGCCTTGAAGGCGGCCATCACCCGATCCTTGTCACGGCCTGACATGCGCCCATGGACCAACCCGGCCCGGTCGCCGAAATGCTGTTGCAGATGAGCGTGACGGGCTTCCGCAGCAGCCAGTTCGAGCTTGTCGGAATCTTCCACCAGCGGGCAGACCCAGTAGATTTGATCGCCTGCAGCAATCGCCCGTTTCATGCCGGCTATCACTTCATCGATCCGGTCATTGCTGACGATCGTGGTTTTCACCGGCTTGCGGCCGGCGGGTTTGCCGGTCAATTTCGAGACTTCCATATCTCCATAATGGGTCAACAACAGCGTGCGCGGAATAGGTGTGGCCGTCATCACCAAAAGATCCGCTCCCGCCGTCCCGTTGGTGGCGCCTTTGGCTTGTAAGGCCAGCCGTTGATGCACCCCGAAACGATGCTGTTCGTCGATCACGGCCAGCCCCAGATCCTTGAAGGTGACATCGTCTTGAAACAGGGCATGGGTGCCAACGATAATGTCGATTTCTCCTGCCGCCAGCGGTTTCAAGACGGCTTCGCGGCGGCGGCCCTTTTCCCGCCCGGTCAACAAGGCCAGCCGCAGCCCCAATTGAGCGCAAATCTTTTCAAAACCGGCAAAATGCTGCCGGGCCAGCACTTCGGTGGGGGCCATGATGGCGGCCTGGGCGCCGCATTCGATGGCATTGGCCATGGCCATGAGAGCGACCACGGTTTTACCGGCACCGACATCGCCTTGCAGCAGCCGCAACATCCGGTCTTTGCTGGCCATGTCGGCGTTGATGTCTTGCAGCACCCGTTCTTGGGCCTCGGTCAGGGTGAACGGCAAGGCGGCCCGGATTTTCTGGTGCAATTGCCCTGCTGGCTTGAAAGAACGGCCGGCTGCCTTGCGCATGGTCTTGCGCACCAGGCCAAGGGCGAGCTGATTGGCCAGCAGCTCATCGAAGGCCAGCCGCCTGCGGGCGGGGGCTGAGGGCAGCAGTTCGGCAACCGATTGCGGGGCGTGAACCTGCCGCAAAGCTTCCGCAAAGCTGGGCCATTGCTTTTGGGCGAGCCAGACCGGGTCCTGCCATTCGTCCAGATCCGGGATGTGAGCCACCGCCGCAGCCATGGTGCGCCGTAAGACCTTGGCGCTAAGCCCCGCGGTCAGCCCATAAACCGGTTCTAACAGGGGCAGTTCGTCTTCGTTTTCCGGGGCTACGATGTGATCGGGATGGGGCATTTGCTTGCGCGCCCCATATTGTTCGATCTTCCCGCTCAAAAGCCGGCGGGCGCCAATGGGCAAGACCTGTTCGAGATAGCGTTGTTCGCCGCGGAAAAAGACCAACTCGATCACCCCGGTGTCATCCTCGCAGTAAACCCGATAGGGGCTGCGGGCATTGCGGGCATGGGGCGGCTGGTGATGGGTGACCCGGACATCCAAAGTCGCCAGTTCCCCCGGCCGGGCCGCCCAGATTTTTGGCCGCGCTCTGCGGTCATTGAGCCCCGTTGGGAAATGCCATAAAAGATCGATAATCCGGGCCGGTTGATCTGCAGGGGTTGTGGTCAGCAGTTTTTTGAAGCGAAGGGCCAGTTTCGGGCCCACACCGTCAAGTGATTGCAGCGCGGCAAAAAGCGGGTTAAGTCTATCTGGACGCATGGTCATCTACCTGCAAATGTTCACACCACGTCAATGCTGATCCCGCCGCAGCAGCTGTTGGGGGGCTGCATGAAGGCAGCTTGCGCAAGCCCGCGGGGAAGACGCCCCATGAAAGTGACCTGTGAATGGGGGATAACGTCACTTCCAGCTGCGGCATCAGCAAAATATTGGCTCGGGAACGCAAAACAGAATCACCTTTGAACATTTTGACAACAAAAATGGTCAGTCTTTGGCAAAACAGGAAAATTTACCAGCATCAGCCTGTCAAGAGCCGCACCGTGGTGGAGGATTTGCAACCCATTGAAGAAGCATGTTGGTCCCCGAAATCCACAGGAGGGGCGTGTGAGGGATGATTGTGGTGAGGCTTGGGGAGCGCGGTGCCGGCGCCTGATTTACCGGGCCAGCCATCGCGGCACCCGGGAAATGGATTTTCTGCTTGGCCGTTTTGTCATGGCCCATTTGCCCCGTTGGGATGAGCCAACCTTGAGGCGCTGGGAGGCGCTGATCGGCGAGGCGGATCCGGATCTTGGCCGTTGGATCTTTGCGGCGCCAGAAAGCGCGCCTGAAGCTTATCACACCTTGATCTTTGAACTTCGCCGTTTTCACGGTTTGCAGAATTGAATTGGCTGTTGAGGTTCTCTATGAACGACATCTCCACCAAACCACCCGCAGAGCTGACGTCAACAACAGCGAACGCTCACACCCTGGTCACCGGGGCGCCAGAGGGCTATGACGCCTTGCTGCTTGGCGGGCTGGCGCGTGATTATGCGGCGATGAACCCGGCCCAGCCGATCCTTTATATCGCTCGTGATGACCGCCGGCTGGCGGCGATGAACCGGGCCTTGAAATTCTTTGCCCCTGAGGTCAAGCGGATTGCGTTCCCGGCTTGGGACTGTGTGCCTTATGACCGGGTGTCGCCCAATCCGGACATTCTTGCCCAGCGTGTGACCGCCTTGGCCCGCATGATCGGCCTGGCGAAGAAAAAAGATCCGCTGGTGGTTTTGACCACCATCAACGCGGTTTTGCAACGGCTGCCCCCGCCTGATTACATCCGCGGCTCTGTGCTGCGCCTCAAGGCGGGGGGGCTTTATGCAATGGACGATATCGTTCGCTATTTGACGGCCCAGGGTTTTGCCCGCGCCTCTACGGTGATGGAACGGGGGGACTTTGCCGTACGGGGGGGGATTATCGACTTTTTCCCGCCAGCTCAGGCCCGCCCGGTGCGGCTGGACTTTTTCGGGGATGAGCTCGAGAGCATCCGCAGCTTTGATCCGGCAACCCAACGCACGGTTGGCCAATTGAGCAAATTGATGTTGTTGCCTGCAGGCGAAGTCCCCCATGGCCCGGAAACGACGGCCCGGTTTCGGCGCAAATATGTGGAATTGTTTGGGGCCGTGACCGGCTCGGATCCCCTTTATGAAGCCATCAGTGCCGGGCGGATTTATCAGGGGATGGAGCACTGGTTGCCGCTGTTTCATGAACGGCTGGTGACCTTGTTCGACTATCTGCCCCATGCCGTGGTCAGTTTTGATACGCTGGCCGAAGAGGCCCGCGCGCGCCGCTTTGAACAGATCAAAGATCACTATGAAGCGCGTTTGAGTGCTGGCGAGAGTGCGGCTTTCGGCGCACCGCCCTATCATCCGGTGCCGCCTGAACAGCTGTTTCTCACCGCTCAAGAATGGGAGCAACACTTGCAGGACCGCCGTCTGTTCAGCTTCACCCCTTATAACGCGCCAGATCACGGCTCTGACAATCCGTCTAAGAATACCTCTGCAACGGCTGGCAGCATCAACACGTTTCACGCCGGCGGCCGCGGGGGGCGGAATTTTTCCTCTGAACGGAACCAGGAAGGGGGCAATGTCTTTGCTGCCGTGGCCGAACATATCCGCCAGCGTCAGGCCGCGGGCAAACGGGTCTTGGTGGCTTGTTGGAGCAAGGGGGCGCGGGAACGGATCGGCCATCTTTTGGCCGAGCAAAACGCCCCCCAGGCGCAAAATGTCAATGACTGGCCGGCCTTTGAAGCGTTGCCCAAACAGATCACCGGCATGGCGGTGCTGGGCCTTGAAAGCGGTTTTGAAACCGATCAACTGACGGTGATTGGCGAGCAGGATATTCTTGGCGACCGGTTGGTGCGGCCCAAACGCAAATCCCGCCGCGATGCCGATGTTTTCACCGATGCCGCAGCGCTTTCGGTTGGGGATCTCGTGGTTCACGCGGATCACGGCATTGGCCGGTTTGAAGGGCTGCGCACCATCGAAGCCCTTGGCGCCCCTCATGATTGCCTGTTGCTGGTTTACCATGGCGGCGACAAGCTGTTTTTGCCGGTGGAAAATATCGAGCTTTTGAGCCGTTATGGCGGGGATCCCGAAGGGGTGCGGCTCGACAAGCTGGGCAGTGCTGCTTGGCAGGCCCGTAAGGCGCGGCTCAAGGAACGTATCCGCGAGATTGCCCATGACTTGATCAAAACCGCCGCGCTGCGGCAGCTTCGCGAAGCGCCAAGATTTGACGTCAAAGCCTGTGACTATGAGGCGTTTGCCGCCGGTTTTCCCTTTGAAGAAACCGAGGATCAGTTGCGCAGCATCGAGGAGGTGATGGACGATCTCGCCAGCGGGCGGCCGATGGACCGGCTGGTTTGCGGTGATGTCGGCTTTGGCAAGACCGAAGTGGCCCTGCGCGCTGCGTTCACGGCGGTCATGAACGGCCGCCAGGTTGCCGTCGTGGTGCCCACCACCTTGCTTGCGCGCCAGCATTTCAAAACCTTTGCCGAGCGTTTCAAGGGCTGGCCGGTGACGGTTCGGCAAGCTTCGAGACTGGTTCCGGCCAAGGACCTTGCCGCAACCAAACAGGGGCTGGCCGATGGCAGCGTCGATATCGTCGTGGGCACCCATGTTCTGCTTGGCAAGACCATCAAATTTGCCAATCTGGGCCTGCTCATCATCGATGAGGAGCAGCATTTTGGGGTTACCCACAAAGAACGGTTGAAACAGTTGCGCGAAGATGTCCACGTGCTGACCTTGACCGCAACACCGATCCCGCGGACCTTGCAACTGTCCTTGTCGGGGGTGCGCGATCTGTCGCTGATTTCAACGCCGCCCGTGGACCGGCTGGCGGTGCGCAGTTTCATTACCCCGTTCGATCCGGTGATCCTGCGCGAGGCGCTGTTGCGGGAACGGTTTCGCGGCGGACAAAGTTTTTATGTCTGCCCGCGGATTTCCGACATGCCGGAGATTGCCGAATTTCTCGCCGATCAGCTTCCCGAACTGAAGGTTGCGCAAGCCCATGGGCAAATGCCCACGAGGCAGTTGGAAGATATCATGAACGCCTTTTACGACCGGCAATATGATGTGCTGCTCAGCACGACCATCATCGAGTCGGGGCTTGATATTCCAACGGCCAATACGCTGGTGGTTCACCGGGCCGACAGATTTGGACTGGCCCAGCTTTATCAGCTGCGTGGCCGCGTTGGGCGTTCGAAAACCCGGGCCTATGCCTATTTCACGTTTCCCGCTGGCAAGACTTTGACACCGGCGGCGGAAAAACGCCTGAAAGTTTTACATTCGCTTGACACCCTTGGCGCCGGTTTTACCTTGGCATCCCATGATCTGGACATTCGCGGGGCGGGGAATCTGCTTGGCGAAGAACAGTCAGGCCATATCCGCGAAGTGGGCTTTGAGCTTTACCAGTCGATGTTGGAAGAGGCGGTGGCCAGTCTCAAAGACGGCGGCGGGGCCGAGATGGAAGATCAGTGGTCCCCGCAAATCAATATCGGCACCGCGGTGATGATCCCTGAAAGCTTTGTCGAGGATTTGCAGGTGCGTCTAGGGCTTTACCGCCGGCTCTCGACACTGGAGAGCGAACAAGATATTCAGAGTTTTGCCGCCGAGCTTGTCGACCGGTTTGGCGATTTACCCCAAGAAGTTGAGCATTTGCTTGCCGTCATACGTATCAAACTGCTTTGCCGCAAGGCCGGGATTGAACAAATCGATACCGGTCCCAAGGGCGCCGTGGTGAAATTCCGCAATAATCATTTTGCCAATCCGGCGGGACTGGCGGAATTTGCCGCCGCTCAGGCCCAGCGCAGCAAGATAACCCCAGACCATAAGCTGGTGTTCAAGGGGGAGTGGAAGACCGCTGAAGACCGCCTTAAAGGAGCGCGCTATCTGGTTCGCCAACTGGCCGAGATCGCCGAGGCTGCCGGTTAAGCCGGTTGGTGTTCATTAGAATGTTGGACAGCTGAGCAAGTAAATCTTGTGCCAAAAGCTCGAAATTGGCTTTCGAATAGTGGCAGAGATATAATGTTTGAGAAAGAGGCGAGAACCATCGTCATTTTTTTGCAACAATCTCCTAAAGAATAGCTCATCTCAATTGGAATGAGATGATTTTTTGGGACATTTCCGGTAAGCTTAAAAAAGAATTTGGGAGGCTTCGCCTTTGGAGGCAGGGGAAAATTGAAAACGGCGCTTTCTGGGGGGCAAGGGGCCAATTATACCAAGGGGGCTATCCAAGGGGGCGTGGTAATGATTGGGCCTGCGGGTGCTGTTTATTCACATTCTTGATATTATTTTTAATGTGCTCTTGTTGAGCCCTGCGCAAGGAGCACTGGATGCGAATATGAGGAGTTGTGATGGCCGACCAAGATTTTGAAATGCAGATGAAGGGGTTTAGCCTAACCACGGCAGAAATTCTGTATTACATGCCAGATCACCCGCGGTTGCTACAATCTTACCTCTGGCAGGAATATGACCTTGCCCCGCGCTTTCCGCGTTTGCAAGAATTTCTGAAATTCTGGACTGAACACCTTGATGGCACTTTAAGCCATGTCCGAGTTGCTAATCAAGTCTTGTTGAAGCCGCGCGAATTCCGGCTGGTGAAGGGGGAATTCATGCTTTCTTGAGCTGTAACAATCTGCACTGGCCAGCCAAATAGTGGCAGGTCTTCCGTAACTTTTGGCCTGTCCCTGTCCATGCTTTTCCATGGTGAGCGTTTCTGCGTTTTCATAAAGTTTGTCAAGAATGCAACCTGCTTTGCAGGTGCCTTTGATCGTCCTTGATAAACTTTATGAAAAGCCAAGTTTTTATGAATTACACGGCGGTCTTTATTATTGAACGCCAACGTTTTTCATATCCCTTTGAACTTTTGGTGTTGATTGAACGGTATGCAAGTTTCGGCCAAGGGCCGCTGGTTTATGGAAATGCTAGTATCAAACCATGGATAGATACAAGACCTGATCGACACCAAGAGCCCTGAAATCTTGGCGGGAGTGATGGTTCATATAGGTCTGTCCGGGCCTGAGAACGGTGCAAACAGCAAGCCCGAGGAGGGGTGGAGCCTGCAATTCTGCTGGCTTGTATGACACCACTCCCCAGTCTTTGGGCTTTGCACAAGGCAGTACCGTCTCTGGCTCAGACGAATCCCCTGCTAGGGTACAATCCGAAAAACAGGAACCGCGATTTTCGGATAAATTGTGTGATAAGACAAGAAGCTAGAGCAAAATCCGATCATGTAGCATCGGATTTGAGCTCTAAGACCGGCAGTATTTACCATTAACCGCTGACGTTTTCGTATCCCTTTTGAACTTTTTGCATCAATTGAACGGTATACGAAAATTGAACGGCATACGAATGCAGGCCAGGGGCCACGGGTGTAAGGTCTTGTTTTGTCGCGCAATTTACCCGAAATTTGGTTCCTGCTTTTCGGATTGAGCTCTAGGCTCAAGAGCTCACGAAAGCAGAAATTCGCCATTTACCACGCGAAATTCACGAGGGCGTAACAGGACTTGATTGGTAACCCGAACGTGGCTCAAAGTGCCATCGAGATGTTCCGTCCAAAATTTCAGGAATTTTGATAATCGCGGAAAGCGCGGTGCCATGTCATATTCTTGCCAGAGATAAGATTGCAATAAGCGCGGATGATCCGGCATGTAATAAAGGATCTCCGCCGTTGTTAAGCTAAAACCTTTTATTTGCATTTCAAAGTCTTGATCGACCATCGCAACTCCCGATATCAGCTTTCATTGCTCATAATCATGGTTGGTATCAGGTTATCACTCGCCGTCACATCGTCTATCTGTATTCCTGTAAAGGATACAAGCTACAAGCAAATTGAACGATGTTGTTGGATGAAAACAATTAATACCTACCAGCCTCATATCAGAGCTTCCTTGATATGAGAGGCTCTGCCCCCCCCTCTTTTTAACTTTACTGAAAATAGCCAAAAA
>WGBT01000355.1 GCA_015494185.1 Hyphomicrobiales bacterium
CCCTTAAAGCCCATTTCACCTTATGGCACGTCGAAAATGATGACCGAGCTGATGCTCAAAGATGTCGCCTTCGCCCATGATTTCAACTATGTGGCGCTGCGCTATTTCAATGTGGCCGGGGCCGATCCCAAGGGCCGCACCGGACAATCCACCGCCAACGCCACCCATCTGATCAAAGTCGCCTCCCAAACCGCGCTTGGGCAGCGGCCCTCATTGCAAGTGTTTGGCACCGATTATGACACCCGTGACGGCACCTGCATTCGCGACTATATTCACGTTTCCGATCTGGTCCATGCCCATCGTCTGGCCCTCGATTATCTCCGTGACGGCGGCCAATCTGAGATTTTCAATTGTGGCTATGGCCAAGGCTTTTCGGTGCTCGAAGTCGTTGAAGCGGTCAAAAAGGTTTACGGTTCGGATTTTCCCGTCGAGCTGACCGATCGCCGGCCTGGGGACCCGGCCGCTCTGGTGGCTGGAGCTGACAAAATCCGCCAAACCTTGAACTGGACGCCACAGCTCGATGATCTGGAAACCATCGTCAAACATGCCCTGAACTGGGAACGCCAGCTCGATGAACGCCATCGGGCCGCCTCATGACCCTCGATGCCTGTGCCTGTAAGTCGCCATCCGGAAGAAAACGAAGGGAGGCAACAAAGCCGAACAGATTGCGCGCAATCTGCTACAAAGTGTAATATCAGCTGACAGACCGTGTCTGGCTTGTCTGCATCCTTTCGGCCTGCACCTGTCCTTACATTCCATGGTGAGCGGTTTTGCATTTTCGACAAGTTTGTTAAGGACCGACATTTTAAAGCCCCCGTTAAAGCCCCCGTGGTGCCTGCGGCACTCCACGTTCGCTTGTGGCGGCCGCGAAGCGGTTATATCCTTGACAAAACAGCTGAAAATGCCAGTGTCGAACCATGGAATGCAAGGATGAAGCTGACCTGTCTATAGGGGCCGTGTAGACTTTTACATATAAAGACCCCATAGACGAGGTAAGCAGGTAAACAGGCGGGGGGCCCGGAAATGGCTGATGCAAAGCTGGATGCCGATATTGAGGAACTCGAGAAGAAATATGACACCGCTTTGCAGATGCGCGACCTGGCGCCGGGTTTGGCCCGCATCTTGTTTGCCTTTTCAATCCTCTTTGCCGGTTATCACTACTACACCGCCGGGTTCGGCACGCCAGCAGATTATTGGCATATGGGGATTCATCTCGCCGGGCTGTCGATTTTGATTTTCACTGGTTTTCCACTGGTCAAACCCACCCCAGACACCAAGGCGCAAAGCCCACTTGACAAGATAAACAACGGTTTCCAGCTTGCCGGGGTACCATTGCTGGACTGGCTGTTGGCCCTGCTTGGGGTATTAAGCGCCCTTTATATCGGTTTTTCTTGGAACGGCTTTGAAATCAACCTGCCGGGGCTGCATTACCGGGTGCTGGAACAATCCCTGCGTCAGGGCGAACCCAATGTCACGGACCTGTTTTTTGGCACCATTTTGGTGTTGCTGGTGCTGGAAATGGCCCGCCGGACGCTGGGACCGGTGCTGCCGGCAATTATTTTGATCTTTATCGCCTATGCGCTGTTTGGGCCCTGGCTGCCGGTGCCGATCCTGAAACATCCCGGCGTCGACTGGGCACAATTCATCAACAATATCTATTTCCCCTCAGAAGGCATTTTTGGGGTCACGCTTTGGGTGGTCTCAACCATCGTCTTCTATTTCGTACTGTTTGGTGTGGTGGCGCAAAAGATGGGGCTTGGGCAACTGTTCATCGACAACGCCATGATCCTGGCCGGGCGCTATACCGGCGGCCCGGCAAAAGTCTCGGTGGTAAGCTCGGCCTTTTTCGGCACCATTTCCGGCTCTTCCATCGCCAATACCGTTTCCACCGGCTCGCTGACCATTCCAAACATGAAGCGGCTTGGCTATCCCCCTCATTTCGCTGGCGGTGTTGAGGCGGCGGCCTCCGCGGGCGGGCAAATCACACCGCCGATCATGGGCGCGGCTGCTTTTCTGATGGCGGAATTTCTGCAAATGCCTTACACACAAATCGTCATCGCCGCCATCATCCCCGCCTTGATGCATTACATCGGCGTGCTGGCGCTGGTGCATTTTGAAGCCAAACGTCTTGGTCTGGCGGGCTATCCAGCCGAGAAACTGCCGCAATTTGCCGCTGTCTGGCGTCAAGGTTGGCCCGCTGCGATCCCACTGGTGGTGCTGCTTGCCGTATTGTTTACGGGGTTCACGCCCAATTACGCCGCCTTTGCCGGGATCACTTCCGCCATTCTTATCGGCTTTTTCAATCCCTCCCACCGGATGAGCCTGAAGGAGCTGCTCGAAGCGGTCAATCTGGCTGTGAAATATGCTCTTGCCGTAGGTGCAGCAGGGGCAGCGGTGGGCATTGTCGTTGGTGTCATCAATACCACGGGGCTGGCCTTCAGGCTCGGCTTTATGGTGACCAGCGGGGCCGCGGAACTGGCCGCGCCCATCCATGCCCTGCTTGGCTTGCTGCCGCTGGAAATTTTCACCTCCCAGTCGCTGGAGTTGTTCATTTCGCTGGTATTGATCGCCATTGCCTGCATTTTGATGGGGGCTGGTCTGCCGACAACCGCGCTCTATATCATGCTGGCCGCAGTTGCCCAACCTGCGCTCAAGGCGCTTGGCGTCCCCCCACTCGCAGCGCATATGTTCGTGCTTTATTACGGGGTGATCTCGGAAATCACCCCACCGGTCTGCGCCTCCGCCTATGCCGCCGCTGGCATTGCCGGCGCCAACCCGTTCCGCACCGGGGTGTCCGCCTTCACACTTGGCATTGGTAAGCTGCTGGTGCCGATGGTCTTCGTCTATGCGCCGGTGATGCTGATCGTGCTGCCAGAATATTTCACCTGGACCAGTTTTTTACAGGTTTCGCTAACCTGCGCGCTTGGCGTTTTGGTCCTGGCTGCCGCCATTTCCGGCTTTTACCGCACACCGCTTTCCAAGCCCATGCGCTGGGCCGCAGGCATCGCCGGCCTGCTTCTGGTTGCACCAAGCAGTAGCTCAGACCTGATCGCCGCCGTCATCTTGGTGCCCCTTGCAGTGCAGCAATATCTCACAAGCTCCCGCAAAAAGGATAATACCGGCGGGATTGATCATTGACCTATTCAGGCTTTTTATATCCCCTTGAAGATATCATGCAAATTGGACGGCATGCGGATGAAGCTCAGGAAACCGCAGCTGCAGAAAATCAATCGCAAGCGCGCCCCCACATCATAGAAGCCCCCACCTCACCAGACTTTCACCTTCTTGCCCTGCTTGCGCAGCCGAGCAGCGCGCTCGTTGATA
>WGBT01000356.1 GCA_015494185.1 Hyphomicrobiales bacterium
GATAAATACCGCCGGTATTACATTAGCGCTCCCTGGCATTGCTTCGCATGCCGTTCAATTGACGCACAAGTGCAACGAATGCGGAAAGCATAAATGGGTCACTGATAAAGACCGCAGCGCCGGTATTATCAGATAAAAAGCATCGCCTAACCCGCAATCGCCTAACCTGAAAAAGTCCAGCAGGGGATCAATCAACCGGCCGGTTTTTCGGCATTTTGTGGGGGCATTGTTGCGCTGCCTTGATTGGAGTGTGGGGTGTTGGCAAGGGAGCGCATTTGGTGTTTGCGGTTGGCGGCAACGATTGCCGGTTTGATCAAGGTCTGAATGATCTCTTCCGTCACTGGTCCCGGATGCCGCAACAGCACTGTCCCATCACGGTCGATCAAAAAGGTTTCAGGCACGCCGTAAACGCCAAGTTCGATGGCGATCCGGCCGCTGTCATCCTTGCCCAGCTTCTCGAAAGGGTTGCCATGGACATTCAAATACCGCCGGGCCGCGGTATCGTCATCTTTGTAATCGATGCCATAAACCCGTACGCCAAGGCGTTGTTTCAAAGTCATGAGGACCGGATGTTCGAGCCGGCAGGAGGCGCACCAGGTGGCCCAGACATTGACCAGGGTGAGATTGTTGCCATCAGCCAAATCCTTGTTGCCAAATCCGGGGATTTGCGCCCCGGTCTGATCGGTCACCCCGGGCACGGGAGGGGCATAAAATTGCGGGATAGGTTTGCCGATCAAGGTTGAAGGCAATTGTCCGGGATTGCCCCAGAACAAGGCGATCAAAAAGGCCCCGGCAACAATGCCGAATAATATAACCGGGATCAGAGCACCCCAGGAGTGTTTTGAAGAAGGCTCACCCCCTTGGGGTTGGGGGTCCTGATGGGTGGTTTCACTCATGCGTTGCTTTGCTTTTCCTGTCTATTGAAGCCGGTTGCTTGGCTCATGTCGAGAGGCTGCGCCAACTCAGAGGAGCTTAAATGTTCATCACTCCCATCTGAATGCCGCCTTTCGGTTGAACTGCGCCGCCGCCGGGTGAGACCTTGTTCTTCATACCGTTTGAGTGTCTTGCGCAATTGCCGTCCATCGATGACCAGCCAAAGAATCAAGGCCAAAAGCACAATGACGGTTACAGCATAAGAGCCGATGATGAAAGGAGCATATGAACCGGTTTCAAACATTTGTAAATTCCTGGCCGCATTTTAGCGGAAGTGTTGCGAAGTGCAACGGGCAAGCCCTGGGATGGTTATCACGAGATGGTTATCATCTATTGCGAAGACAATTCATCTCAACGATCACCCGGTCTTGGTGGTTTGTATGGAACGGGCTTGTGTGGAACTGGCCCGCTCAACTTGTGCCAAGCGAATGGCGGTGATCCGCCGCCGTAAAATTTCATTGCGCATCGCCATAAGGTGCATGGTTATGAACAGTAAGGTAAAGGCTGTGGCCATCACCAACAAGGGAATGAGAATTGAACTATGAATGGTGGGACCATCGAGGCGGCCGACACTGGCTGGTTGATGCAGGGTATTCCACCAATCGACCGAGAATTTGATGATCGGGATGTTGACAAAACCCACAAGCGCAAGAATGGCCGAGGCCCGGCCCGCTTTTGAAAGATCTTCGATGGATTGCCACAGGGCGATAAGCCCCAGATAAAGAAAGAAGAGGATCAGAACCGAGGTAAGCCGGGCATCCCACACCCAATAAGTTCCCCACATGGGTTTGCCCCATAAGGAGCCTGTCACCAAGGCCAGCAGGGTGAAGGCCGCTCCGATGGGGGCTGCGCTTTTGGCGGCGACATCGGCCAGCGGGTGGCGCCAGACCAGTGAGCCAATCGAGGAAATCGCAATGATTGTATAGCCCATCATTGCCAGCCAGGCGCTTGGCACATGGATGAACATGATGCGCACGGTTTCACCCTGCTGATAGTCGGGCGGAGCTTGAAAGCTCAAATAGAGGCCCACCATCAACAACAGTCCGGTGGCGCCGATCAGCCAAGGTAACACTTGTCCAGAGAGATTCATGAAAACCGTTGGATTGGCAAAACGTTGCATGCAGGTCAGAACTCCACATAATGTTCTTCAAGAGCCGGTTCTGTTTCTGGCGTGTTCTGCCGCGCCGTTGCGGCAACCGCCCCTTCTCGAAGGCGAACCGTCAGCCGGCATTTTAGCGCCGATCTGCTAGGCTGTATAGGGGATAGGTTGATCTCGTAAGAGTTCAGAAGATTTGCAACACCATTTTGATAATGGCTTGTGGTGCGCATTGCGGTGAGGACGCGTGTGCCAGCTTCACAAGCTCGCTTCCGATTCACCAAAAGGATAGCCCGCCATCCTTCCAGACCCATCGCCGCTCACCCGGAAAAGGGTGAGGCGAGCGACGATGGCTCCGGAAGGATGGCTTTAAGGGCGCCATTGGGTTGTGGAGGAATTGTCTCAGTATGGAATGGAAGAGCGGATCTGACATTTGCACTCCTTGGTAAGCTTTGAATCAAGGGGAGCGATTTGGCCTTTGTCCCTTCGCTTTGGGCGGTCAACCAATGGTGGCGGGGTCACAGAAAACAGGGCCGGTTGGGGGAGCGTTCAGGCATTCCGGCCGGCGATCAACCAATAAACCAAACCGGCGGCAAAGCCGGATGAGGCGAAAATTGCCAACATCTTGAAGGCCGGCATTCCCATTTGCGGGCCAATGAGAGAGGAGAGCACCGGCAACACCGCCATCGACAGGCCCCCCGCCACCACATAGTAAAGCAGTGAGCGAATATTGCCAAGCTCCCCGGCGACAACGGCGATCAGGCCGGGTAAAATGGTCAGGGCAGGGGCGATGGTGGTCACGAACAATACCGCGCCATAAGCCTGTTGCAGGGTATTGATGAGCCGCTCGATCTCATCCTGGGCTGGTGTGACGGTGGCTTCACTGACCCATAAAAGACCCAAGGTCAAAAGCACGATCACCGCAGTCAGGGCGGCCAGGGTAAAGGCCAGCACGGTTACAAGAATGCGCCCGATGACCCGCAAAGCTGACATGACTGTTCCTTTGCTGTCCCTTCTTTGGTTTGAAACCTTTGCTCCCTTTGCTCCCTTTGCTCCCTTTGCTCCCTTTGCCTCTTTGAGGGGAGCTACCGGCTTGCTCTGCGCAGGCTGGCTTTGAGTTTTTCGCTGGCGGATTTCAACTGTCCACAGGCGGCCATGATATCGCGGCCCCGTGGGGTTCGCACCGGGCTTGCATAACCGGCTTTGTTGATCACTTCGGCAAACCGCTCGATCTGTTCCCAATCCGAACATTGGTAAGGGGCGCCAGGCCAGGCATTGAAGGGAATGAGATTGATTTTCGCCGGGATCCCCTGCAACAGCCGTACCAGCCGTTTGGCGTCCGCCAGGCTGTCATTGACATTCTTCAACATCACATATTCAAAGGTGATGCGCTTGGTGTTCGACAGCCCAGGATAGTTGCGGCAAGCCTCAAGCAGAACCTTGATCGGATATTTCCTGTTGATCGGCACCAGCTCGTTGCGCAACTCGTCATCAACTGCGTGCAGCGAAATCGCCAGCATCACCCCCATTTCGGCGCCGACCCGTTCAATCATGGGGACAACGCCGGATGTCGACAAGGTGATGCGGCGTTTGGAAAAGCCAAGTCCATCGCTTGCCGCCGCCACCGCCATTGCGGCTTTCACATTCTCATAATTGTAAAGCGGCTCGCCCATGCCCATCAGCACGATATTGGTGATTTTGCGTTCCGTCTTGGGCAAGCCATGGGGATTGACCGGGGTGGCGCCGGGCCAGTCGCCGACATGATCGCGGGCCACCATGATCTGACCAATGATTTCTGCAGCCGACAGATTGCGCACCAGTCTCTGAGTGCCAGTATGGCAAAACCGGCAATTCAAGGTGCAGCCCACTTGCGAGGAGATGCATAAGGTGCCCCGATCCGTTTCAGGAATATAGACGGTTTCGACCTCGGGGGCTTTCGCCGAATCTTGGGAGGGGGCAAGCCGCAGCAGCCATTTCCGGGTGCCATCGGCAGAAATCTGTTCGGAAACAATGGTTGGCCGCGCCAGGCTGGTGTGCGCGCTCAATTTGGTGCGCAGTTCTTTTGACAGGTTGTGCATCGCCTCAAAATTGCGGGCGCCGCGGGCGTAAATCCAGTTCCAGAGCTGGTCGGCGCGCATCTTGATTTGCCGCTCAGGCACACCAAACCGGCGAAGAAGGTTAACCAGATCAGTCCGTGTGGCCCCCGCCAGCGAGGGAAGGGCATCCCCGGTGAGCTGCAAGGCGTCAAGCTGTGATGACAAGGGGGCCGTTTCCGTTTGTAAATCCGTTTGTAAAGAAGCGTGAATAGGCTCGATCTTTGGAGATGTTTGCGGCATAATTCGTCATCATCGCGGTCATTTTATCGAGATCATTGTATTATCGACATTATCGCGGTGGCTTTCATCGACTTTATCGCATCTGGCGTGACAATGCGGCTTTTTTTGAAAATTTTTACCCCCGTTGGGGTGCTGCTGTTTGCCGCAGGGGGCGGGGAGCTTTGACCGCTCGCCGGAGTGATCAGCTCCAGGCCATGTGACATAATCTTGTGGGCTTTCTTTCCCGGACGAAACTATCTATAACCAGCCGTAAAATTGGTGATTACCAAAAACAACTGAAATAGGAATAGGAAGGAGAGCCCCATTGGTTGATAGATACAATGTTCCCAGTCCGACGGAAATCAAGCTCAATAAAGATAAAGACGAGCTGACAATCTCGTTTGAAGATGGCAAGACCTTTAAATTCTCGGCCGAATTTCTGCGTGTGACCAGCCCCAGCGCCGAGGTCCAGGGACATCATCCCAGTGAACGCAAAATCGTTCCAGGAAAACGCAATGTCAAGATCGTCAAAATCGAGCCGGTTGGCAATTATGCGGTGAAGCTCGATTTTGATGACGGTCATGACACCGGCATCTATTCGTGGCATCATTTTTATGTCTCAGGTTTGGAGCGTCATAAAATGTGGACCGAATATCTCGAAGCCCTGTCGAATGCCGGCTTAAGCCGGGACAAGCCAGCCTAAACCGAGCGGTTGCCATCAAGGGGCCGCCGTGTTCACAAGGTATTTATGACGAGGTGTTGTTGGTGCGGGGCCGCGGTCAAGTCAAGCTGCGGGATGAATTATGGATCAATTAATTGGTATCGCGCGAAATCCTATTCCCAACAATGCCTATGTGGGAACCTTTGAGGGCTATGACGGCGCCAAGTTGCGCTATGCCCGCTGGCGGCCGACCGGCACGCGCAAACTTGGGACCGTTTGCGTTTTCACTGGCCGTGGTGAGTTCATCGAGAAATATTTTGAGCTGGTCACCGAGCTGCGCGCTCGTGGTTTTACTGTTGCCATCAAGGATTGGCGCGGTCAGGGGGGCTCGGCGCGGTTGCTCAGGAATCCACGCAAGGGCCACATCGAAAGTTTTCAGCAATATGAGCGGGATTTACACCGGTTCATGGTCGATGTGGTGATGCCGGATTGCCCCGCCCCTTATTTTGCGTTGGGGCATTCCATGGCCGGGCCGATCCTGATCAAGGCTGCTCTGTCGCGCAATTGCTGGTTTGATCGCATTATTCTGAGTTCTCCCATGTTGCAATTCGCCGACTTGCCGATTTCGCCGGTTTCGCTGCGCGTGATGGCGGAGCTTGGGAATCTGCTCGGTCTGGGGGATGCCTATGTTCCCGGTCTTGGCAGGGATAAGAGCATGTTGGAGACGGAATTTGCGGGAAATAAGCTGACCTCTGACAGGGGGCGTTTTGAGCGTAACCGTGCGATTGTTCAAGAAGCGCCGGAATTGGCGGTTGGCGCGCCGACGATCAGTTGGTTGAATGCGGCCTTGAAGGCCATGGACGAGGTGATGCAGGAGGATTTCGCGGCGCTGGTGGAAGTGCCAATCTTGATTGTCAGTTCTGGCAACGATGAAATCGTCTCACCGCAGGCCGCCCAAGACTTTGCCGCGCGTTTGCGGGCCGGACATCAGATTTCAATCTTTGGTGCCCGCCATGAGTTGCTGCAAGAGCGTGATGAATTGCGGGAACAGTTCTGGGCTGCCTTTGATAGCTATATTCCCGGCTCAGAAGCCGCCGACCTCACCTTCACCTTTGCCTAAAGCGTGGAAATCTACCAACCTGTCCATGAAGCTGGAAGATCGTGAACGTGGATTATTTTCCGCAACTATGCCCAACAAAAACCTTAAAATACTCAAGCATTTCGGCAGTTTCCCTTGAACATTGCTTGCGCAAAATTCTCTCGTGCCACTCTTCTCCCGACTTATGGACAAGCTGCTAGACGTTACTTTACCAATAGTATCTCAGTCATGGATGTAAGAATAGGGATGTAAGAATAGGCCAGACACAGCAAATGCCAGAATCACATCCCTCGAGCGCAAGTCCTTCAAGTGGGAACTGGTTTTCGGATAAATTGTGCAACCAAACAAGCTTCGAGAGCGAAAACCCGATTCTCACGTGATCGGATTGTGCGCTAGGCTAATAAGCCTGGTTGGGGACACAATAGGTTTTAAAACGGCCAAAATTCCTTCTGTCGAATGCGGGCGCGGTAACGCCGCACTTTCCGGCGGGGCCGTGACCGCGGTTTAGGCCGGCTTCGTGGGGTGACATAGGCAATCCGATGGAAGCGGCGCTTGCGTGTTTTTTTTCTGATTTTCTTACTGCGTGCCGGGGCAATCGCTTTTTTGGCTTTGGCGGCAATGCGTGTCGAGCTCCGCCGTGGCCGATAGACCGGCGTTTTGCCCACAATCGAAATTTCCGTGGCGACTTTGCTGTGTTTTCGAACCAGGCGGAACAGGGTGCGGGCATTGTTCGGGGCAAGCCGAACGCAACCATGAGACGCCGGCCGTCCCAAGGCGCGGGTCGCATAGGTGCCATGAATGGCATAGCCTTTATGGAAAAAAATTGAATGCGGCATCGGTGCGCCACCCCACTGCCGGGAATAGTGCATGCGCGACATCCAGGTTGGCTTGAAGGTGCCATTCGGTGTCCGCCAGCGCATCAGCCCAGAAGAAATCTTCCAAGTGTATTTGAGTTTGCCGTCCGCAAAAACCTGCATCCTTTGAGAGGACAAGTCGACTTTGATCTTAAGAGTTGGGGAGATCTTGATGGGGCGCGGTTTGGCCACGGCAGCAGCCGTAGAGCGCCCAGAGGGACGGGTTTGGGAGTGATGGCTTGAAGGGTGTTTGGCGCTGTGGCTGCCCTTTTGTACTTGCGGCTGAATCTGGATGCGGTCAGGCCGCACTTCTCCCTTGACAGGTGCCGAGATGGCTCTTGCGTGACGAGCTGCAATATGCGCCTGTTTTAGAAGGCCTTTCTGTGGCAAGCCAATGGCAACAGGGGAGGCTGCCGTAATACGGCGAGGGGTCTTCATTGGCAGAAGAACAGCGCTCCTTAGCCGTGGAGATTTTGACCGCTGTTGCTGCGGCTGCAATATAGATTGGGTTATAGATTGGGTTATAGCGTCTGGCCTTTGGATGGCCGCCCCCTTCGCACTTTCAGCCTTTTCGATCAAAGGACGATCCGGCTTTTGAACAATCCCAGATTTAAGTTTGATGGCAGTGTTTGTTTTGGATTGCGGCGATGCGGCCATGTTTTCCGCCGATGCAAGCCGGGAATGCAGGGAAGTGATGGGCGGAAAAGGTGTATAACGGATTTCGTTTTGATGGTGCTCAACAATATTCCACCATTCCGGCGCAGCGATTGTGAGTGAGCTGAATGACAGCAAGCCAGCCAGAAAGCCTGCCGCCCCTGCTGCACTGTTTGCATACAGCCGGGTTCTTTGATTTCCAAGATACATGAAGTCCCCCAAGAACGCGATACCCAAGTTCATAGACGCAAAGGCTGCAGAAATAGAGGGCACCCCTTCAGTTCTGCTGAATTGTACTCAGCTCCTCCACCGCCCTTCACGATTTTAGATTTAAGCCTCCTGTGACGGAAAGCCCAGGAGATGGGGAGTAGAGGAATTTATAGCGGGTCCCTAATGATTGAATTCTGCGCCAATGCCCGCCCCCCTCACTGACATTGATACAATGTTAAGGAAAAATTTACGTCTACGCAAGTGCAAGAGCATATGAAATTTTAATATTTTATTATCAGAATGTGATAAATAGAGGTTTCCTCATGCTAAATATATTATTGAGAACAATAATGTGAGGTGAAAATCGGAAGAC
>WGBT01000357.1 GCA_015494185.1 Hyphomicrobiales bacterium
CGGTGTCGATCGGACCCCATATTCTTTGGAAGCGCGTTGCCGAATTTCACTAAGACCGTCGAGCAATTTCTGATCATTCAGACAATCATCAAATTTTTGTTTTGTAAAGCCAACCTGTTGGGCGAGCTTGAACAATTCCTCGCGAGGATTGGCACCCCGTCCGGCCCATTTCTGCTGGGTTGCATAAAGCGCATCGACAAAGGCGAAAAATTTCTCCTTTCCGGCACACCGCGCAATCATCGCCGCCGCTGCGGCCAGATTGTCGAGGGGATATTCACGCAGAATGTAGCGCACCTTGCCTTTGTCGATATATTCGCTGCGCAAAATGGGAAGGGTTTCCTTGTGAAAAGCAGCACAATGGGGACAGGTCATCGACGAATATTCGATAATGGTCACCGGGGCCGCCTCCGCCCCTTTGATGTTTTCCGGCAGCGGGCCGGGCTTGAGCAATTGTTCCATGGCTATGGTTTGGGGCGCTGGCTCTTTTCGAGCTGCCGGCGTTTCCGCCTCGCCACAGCCCGTAAGCCCCAAAGGCAAAAGCCCAATCAGAATCACCCAAGCCTTGAGATAAGCCGTTAAATGTTTCATCGATACGCCTTCCCCAATCTGTCCATCTTCCCAATCCACTTCCCTAAATCTTTATCACTGGCCCACCCCTGCCGCAAATCCAAAACCTGCCCGGATCAACGTTTGCGCCGGCTCACATTCAATTTCTCCAAGGCCGCCCGTAACTTACTATCTTCGATGGCGTCAAAATCCACCCCCTTGACAGGAGCGTGGCGTGGTGCAGCAACGGGTTGGGAAGAGGCTTGCGAAGCAAACGGGTCTGTCACCGGCCCCTGCACAAGACGCAAAGACGTCACCGCCCGATAGCCGAAATAAGTGTTGATCCGGTCGAGAATCTGGCTTTTCTGATATTCGACTTCAAGGGCTGCCGCCGGATCGACGCGCAACCGTAAAGTGGACCCTTGCCGTCTCGCAGCCGCCCAACCATCCCCATAGCCTGGCTCTTCGTATAAGGCTTCAAGGGCTGCCTCTTGAGACTGGCGCGGCCATGACAACCGTTCCGGCCGGCTCAAGGCTGCCAGCTCAGGTCCAACGATCGCCTCCCAGTTCGTCAACAGGGCAACCGCTGGAAAGCCTCGCTTTTTCAACACCGGCTCAAGAATCTTGGGCAAAAGACCGTTGACGGCTTTTGCGGCGAAATGGTTTTGCGACATAACCGGTGCTATAGCAGAATTTACTGCATCAGCGATATGCCATTTTGATCAACAGCGCCAAAAAGCGGGGATAACGGGGACAACGGGCTAAAAACAACGGCGCGGAAACAATTGGGAACAACAAAGAAAGCAATGGCAAATGATCTGTTAAAAGCCAGCCACGAGTTCCGTGAACAATTGCTCGCCTGGTATGAAACCCATCACCGGAAACTGCCCTGGCGCGCCCCCCCAGGCGAGACAGCCGATCCTTATCATGTCTGGCTGTCGGAAGTGATGTTGCAACAAACCACCGTCAAGACGGTCATCCCCTATTTCCAAGGCTTCTTACGCCGATGGCCCACCCTTGAAGCGCTGGCTTTGAGCGAACGGGAGGAGATTTTGAGCGCCTGGGCAGGACTTGGATATTACCGCCGCGCCATGAACCTTCATGCCTGCGCCCGCACCGTTATGGAAGACTACAATGGCACCTTTCCGAACAGCGAACAGGAACTGTTGAAGCTGCCCGGCATCGGTCCCTATACGGCCGCAGCCATTGCCGCCATTGCCTTTTCACGGCCTGCCAATGTGATTGATGGCAATATCGAGCGGGTGATCGCCCGCTATTGCCTGATCAATACCCCCTTGCCCGCCGCCAAGGCCGAGATTGCAAGACGCGCATCAAAACTGGCCCCCACACAAAGCGCCCAACGGCCTGGCGATTATGCCCAGGCGCTGATGGATTTGGGCGCCATGATTTGCACCCCCAAAGCCCCTTCTTGTGGACGTTGCCCGGTGCAGCGCAGCTGTTCAGCCTTTGCCCAAGGTGCGGCCGAGAAGCTTCCGTTGCGCTTGAAAAAGCCCGTCAAACCACTGCGGCGCGGAGCCGCCTTTCTCATCTACCGCGGTGACAGCCTACTGTTGCGCCGCCGTCCAGAACAGGGGCTGCTTGCCGGCATGATGGAAGTGCCTGGAACCGGCTGGACCAGCGAACCACCCAGCAAGCAAGCGCTACTGGCCGCGGCTCCCATTACCGCCAAATTCGCCAAACTCCGCGGTCTGGTGCGCCATACATTCACCCATTTCGAGCTGGAATTGACGGTTTACCGCACTCAGCTTCCCGGCGATTATGATGAGCCTATAACACAACGCGATCCCCGCCTGAAATGGGTTGCCAAACACGAGCTGCCCCGCCAGGCCCTGCCAAGCGTGATGCGAAAGGTGATTGCTCATGACCAATAAACCGGCACCCCCGCCCGCTCAAGCCCGCCACGCCAAAGGCCCGCAGTTGGCCTATCGCGCCGCCCTTTCCTGCTATACCCCTAAAGAGCGGCGCCCAGCCCTTACCATCGAAGCCCATGTGCAGCTCGACAACACCATACTGCAATGCGCCTTTTCATTGCGGGGCGCGATTACAGAGCTCATCTTACCCCTACCCGCTGAAGCAGCGCCCCAGCGGCTCGATGGGCTTTGGCAGGCCACTTGTCTGGAAGTGTTTCTAAAAGATGGTCAAAGCCCGGCCTATCAGGAGTTCAATTTCTCACCGGCACATGGCTGGAATGTTTATCAATTTGCGTCCTATCGGTATGGCATGGAGCCGGTAAAAGGACTTGAACCGCCGAAAATGCTCAGCACCCGCCACCTCGATCATTACCACCTGAAGGCGGTGTTCGCCCCGCCCCCCTTCCGGCAACACCCCGCAGCGGTCAATTTGGCCGCGATTTTGCTGGATCGGAGCGGGGAGCTGCATTACTATACGATTGACACCCGCCACACGCCACCGGATTTCCATAACCCGGCAAGCTTCGTCTCCCTCAGCAAGGGCCGCGGCTCATAGTCATCTCTTGCCGTTATCCCACGAGAACAAGACCTCCCAGCCTGATTGCCGCTCAAGCCATCCTCCCGGAGCCATCGTCGCTCGCCTCACCCTTTCCCGGGTGAGCGGCGATGGCTCCGGGAGGATGGCGGGCTATCCTTCTGGTGAATCTGAAGCGAGCTTTCCCTGCAACGCCCCTTCCAAAAGCCATGTTACGGGGGGCGGGGGTTAAGGGCACCTCAAATCACCTGTCACCTGCACTGTTCCTCGGCTGCCCCCTTCCTGGCTGCCCCGGAATCCCGAGATCACGAGCGCTGGTCTTACTGTCCCACCCGGGTCCAGATGCGGCTTTTGCAGACTGGAATAAAACCAACCTTCTGGCAGCCGGTGACTTTCAAGCGATTGTCAGACAGCATTGTCAGATGCCCTTTGTAAACCCGCCCCCGCTCTGGCGAATAAACCTTTCCATACCAGCGGCCATCTTTGCCTTCACGCATCCCCAGCAATACGGTAAGCCCCAAGATGGGCCGGTTGCGAAGCCGCGGGTTATGGTTTCGCACATCACGAAGCGGACCGCCATCTGCAGCAGTTGGCCGCGACAGCCAGACGATTTCATTGCAAAGTGTCGGCCCGCAACGGCTGACCCGAATATGGGCCTGACGGTCACCATCTTCCTGTTGGCTCAACCACAAACCGCTCGGATCGGCCGCCTGAGCCGAAACCATGGCAGCCACCATGACCAGGAAAGATAGAAATATAGTATAAGCCATTCTAATCGATTGCATCACTTACACCCTAAATCCTTGCTGCTTTTCAATACAAGCCAATTCTTCTTGGAAGATAAACGGTAAACATCCCCCAAATTCAACTTCTTCTTTCAATATAAAGCGCGACAATCAGCCTCTTCGTCTCGTCTCTTCTCTTCGTCTCTTCGCTGCCCCCATTGTTACCCCACTGTCGGGCCCAACACCGGCAGCATTATGACGATTGCCTCTAAAGCCTCCCCTCAGCACCGAACAAGCTTGTGGGGACTTATAAAAAACAGTGAAATAAGAAAAAATAGTCATACAGCCCCTCACCTTTAAGTTTCCCCCCCTCGAATTAAACAAAATTAAATAGTTTTGAAGAAGTATTCAAATTGCAATTGATAACTCTAATAAGCATAAAATTTGATTTTCTGGGAATATTGACATGAACGAAGCAAGCCTGAACGCGTCCGAAGATCAAACCGAAAGGCAACCTGTGGGCCGCGTCGTCTCCGTGACCGGATCGCGGGCGATCATTCAACTTGACTGCTTGCAAAAACAAGACAACCCGGCGCTGCGTCCGGAGATGGGAACGCTGCTGCGCATCAATGCCGCTCAATCGATTGTGTTCGGCCTGGTCACAGCGCTGCGCATCGAATCCTATCACCGTGGGGCCCAAACCGGTGAGACCTGGGTTGGCGAGCTCGACATGGTCGGGGAACTGCTGGTCAATGAGGCGGGCGAGCTGACCCGATTCCGCCGTGGGGTGACCGCCTATCCCAATCTTGGCGACAAGGTTTATCTGGCCTCCAATGAAGAACTGCGCAAGACCTTTGAAAACGATGATGATTCGGCCATCGAAGTCGGCCGGCTGACCCAGGATCCCTCGATCCCGGCATTCGTCAAGGTCGATGAATTACTTGGCAAACATTTCGCTATCTTAGGCACCACTGGCACCGGCAAATCCTGCACGGTTGCCCTGTTGCTGCGGTCGATTTTGTGGGACAATCCGCTGGCCCACATTTTGTTGATCGACCCGCACAATGAATATTCCGCAAGTTTTGGGCAAGCGGCCGAAGTCATCAGCCCGGAAAATCTCTACCTGCCCTACTGGTTCCTGACCTTTCAGGAAATCGTCGAAGTGTTCCTTGGCGACCGCCCGGAAAGCACCGCCGAGCAGGAAATTCTGGCGGACATCATCCCAGCCGCCAAGGCGCGTTATGCCCAGGGCCAAAGCCGCAATACACGTAACGGCGCCAAATCGATGCGTGCCCGGCTCAATGACGGCCCGGCTTTTACTGTCGACAGCCCCGTGCCTTACCGGATTTCCGATGTCCTCGACCTGATCTTGGACCGAATGGGCCGGCTTGAGCACAAAAATTCGCTCGGCCCCTATAAGCTGCTGAAATCACGCATTGAAGCGGTTTCCAAAGATCCGCGTTTCGCCTTCATGTTTGGTTCGGTCACCGTCAATGATGACATGGCCAGTATTTTGAGCCGCCTGTTCCGGGTGCCGGTCAACAACAGGCCGATCACCATTTTGGAGCTCACCGGCCTGCCTTCCGAAGTGGTCAATGTGGTGGTCTCAGTGATCTGCCGCATGACCTTTGACTTTGCCTTGTGGTCGAACGGCCTGGTGCCAGTGACCATCGTTTGTGAAGAGGCGCATCGCTATATTCCCAAAGACCGCAATGCCGGTTTCGAGCCCACCCGCCGGGCAATCTCCCGTATTGCCAAGGAAGGGCGGAAATATGGTGTCTCGTTGGGCATTGTCACACAACGCCCCACCGAGCTCGACCCAACCATCATTTCCCAGTGCAACACGGTCTTTGCGATGCGGATGTCAAATGAGCTCGATCAGGCCATGGTCCGTGCTGCGATCCCGGATGCGGCCGAAAGTGTTTTGGAATTCCTGCCCTCCCTTGGCACCGGTGAGGCCATTGCATTTGGCGATGGGGTGACGGTCCCTGCCCGGCTGAAATTCAACAGGCTGCCGGAACATGCGCTGCCCCATTCCACCACCGCCAAATTCACGGAAAAATGGTCGAAAAACATCACCGATCCGAAATTCATGGAGGCGGTCATCAAACGCTGGCGGGCCGCGGGGCATTCCGATGTCGACTATGAAACGGAAACCTCGAGACAGCCTCATGGCCATGGCCCTCATGGCGGCTATGGCGGCTATGGCGGTGGCTCGGCAAATGGAGTAAGCCCCGCGCCTGGTCAGGCTCTCGGCCAAGCTTCAGGCCCCTTGCCCGAAGCAATGGCGGGACAGCCTTCACAGCCGCCGATGGCACAGCCTCACACCCCTCCGCACCAAATGCCTGAACAAATCGCGCAGGCAATGGGGGCAACCTACCAGCCCGGCAGCAATCCTGCAGCAGCAGGCGGACAGCCGGCAATGGATGCCCGCGCAGCCCTATCAACACCGGCACAGCCTGGGCCTATGCCACAATCCGGCGGCTTCGGCGGCCGTCATGCCGCCAGCAATCCGGCAGGCCAGACCATGACAGAGGCTGGTTCAGGCCCCACAACAAGCCCCTTTCAGCAAAAGCTAAACCGCCGTTTCTAATGCCGGGGCCTTGATCTTCGCCCCCTTCACGCTTTCCGTATCACTTGAATATTCTACGTGAAGCGGACGGCATATAAGGCAAGGCCAAGGGGCGCACAGATATCTTCTATCTTCAAGCGCCTTCGATCCCACCTTGAAAGAGCCCCAAACGGGGCTCTTTTTTTGTCCTCCGGATAATTGGTATCATGGCTGTGTCAGGACCCCGAGCCAGCAAAGCCCTTAAAGCCGCAGCCGCAAAATCGGCTCTGGTCGCTTCCCGGATAAGGTGCTACAACACCTTCAAAACAATAATGTTTGGAAGAGAGCCTTATGGAATTGCTTTATTACTATTTGACACCGCTTGCCGTGGCTGCGGTCATTGTGGTGTTGCTGATGGGACTTTGGAACATGTTACGGGGCCGCAACCCCAATCTATCCCAAAAGCTGATGCGCTGGCGGGTTGGCTTACAACTCTTCGCGATTATTCTGTTGATGCTCACAATTTATCTGGCATCCCACTGATGCGATTTGAGGGGCTATCAAATTCAATGGTTATCTTGAACAAGATCTACACCAAAACCGGTGATGACGGCACCACCGCTCTGGCCAATGGCAAGCGGGTAGCCAAACATGACCTGCGCATCGAATGCTATGGCACCATCGATGAAACCAATGCCGCGATTGGTATCGCCCGGCAATGGGTGACAATTGAAAAAGTCGATGCCATGCTGGCTGCCATTCAGAACGATCTGTTTGACCTTGGCGCCGATTTGTCAACCCCGCCGCCGCCCGATGAGACCGCCCAAAGCGATGATGCGGAAAACGGCAAGGCACTGCGGATCGTCGAAGCCCAGGTTCGCCGGCTGGAAAACGATATCGATACCCTGAATGCGGCATTGGCCCCGCTGACCTCCTTCGTACTGCCAGGCGGCAGCAAAGCAGGAGCAGCCTTGCATCTGGCCCGGACCATCGCGCGCCGCGCCGAAAGACTGATGGTGGCTTTGGCCGCCTCAGAAGGCGAACAGGTTGGCAAACCGGCGCTGAAATATGTCAACCGACTCTCGGATTTTCTCTTTGTCGCCAGCCGCTATGTCAATGACAAGGGCCGCAATGATGTGCTGTGGGTACCCGGCCAAAACCGCTAGAACAAAATCCGTTTCGTTTTATGTATATCCGGTGTGGCGGAAGAAATTGGTGCATTCTTGGGGGGAAAGTGATCGGAACTTTGCCAATGGCGGCCAAAGCCTATCAATGGTCCGTTTTCCCGCTTTTCTCATCAGCACTTTGAGCTTGACAAACTTCCTTTCAATTGCATGAAAGTCGGGTGAATAGGGCGGCAGAAACCAAAGCGCAGCCCCCGCCTTTTCGATGCCTTCCGTACGCCGGCAACTTTATGCGTTGACAGATTGTCAGTGATCACTGATGTCACCCTTTGAC
>WGBT01000358.1 GCA_015494185.1 Hyphomicrobiales bacterium
CATAATAGGGGCGATTTCCGTAGTAAGGGCAGCGATAAGAAAAGGAATATCCGAGGCGTCTTGGCTTGGCCGTATGTTAGTTCGAAAACCGCGCATAGTTGTTGCCATTGCTCTGGCCAACAAAATGGCCCGTACAACTTGGGCCCTGTTAGTAAAAAATGAAGATTATCGAGATCCGATGACTGAAGGAATGAGCGCATAAAGGGCAATATCTTCAGTTACGGTATGTGAGAGGTTGACGACTGCATGGGCAAATGATCGATTAGATCGGGATCGGAAAAACCAGTTCACCACAATGCGTTTTGAGCGCGTTCCTTTGATTTGGATTCGATCCGCGAACATACCATCCCGGCCCGCGGCCATGTAAAGTGCCGCACATATGAGGCCTGACACATGACCGCACCCGATCACATGTTCAACGCGTCCAAAAACCACTTGCATAATCGGGGGCATCCACACATGTGGTGAAGGTAGACTTGGCCCCCTTCGGGGGGCCGCTTTTTATGTGGTCATAATGATGGTTGCGCTTGCATTATGATAGCGCATGATTTAGTATGATATCATCATCCTTAAAGGAGCAAATCCAATGAGCCAAATGACCGTAAGAAATATTCCCGACGCCCAATATGAGGCCTTGAAGCAGGTAGCCGCAGAAAACAACCGGAGCGCCGAGGCGGAAGTCCGTATGGCAATCGCCCTTCTTGTTCGCAACAAGACCGGCGAAGGGTTCGGCTCAAAGCTCAAAGCCAAATATCGCGGCGTGATTGACACTAATTACCAGTTTGTCCGCAGCAAAGACGAAACCGAGCCGATGGTGTTTGAATGATCATCCTCGACACGAATGTTATTTCCGAACCGCTCAGGCCCAACCCCGATCCCAAAGTGATCGAATGGCTTGATGATCAGGATCAGAGCCGTTTGTTCGTGACCGCCATTACACAGGCGGAAATGGAGTATGGTTTGTGGAATATGCCAAATGGCAAAAGGCGGGCCAATCTGCACAATGCCATTACGGAGTTGTTCGAGGTGGATTTTCAGGGTCGCATTTTGCCGTTCGATTCAATGGCGGCACTTATGTTTGGCGGGCATATTTCAACCGCACGGAAATCTGGCAAGGCAGTCTCGGATATGGATGGTATGATAGCCGCAATCGCGATCAGCAACGACCGTTGCCCGATCGCCTCCAGAGATACAGGCCCGTATATGGCGATGAATGTAGAAGTGATTAACCCGTGGGCTTAAAGCCCAAAACAGCAGGGAAATAACAGCCCGCCGAAAATAAGGGAAGAACAGAAGATGAGTGTTGCAAAAAGCCTCATAAAAGGCGCAGAAGAAGCCCTCGCCATTGCGAAGGGGGAAACGGTATCCGCCGCAATGCTAAAGAGCGCCGAGCCTTATGAGGCATTGGTAAAAGGGCGCGAGGGACGGGAAGTGTTTACACAAAAAACCCTGCCTGATGATGTACGAGCGGAAATGCTTGCGGGTATCGAACAGGAATTGAAGCATGACTGATAGTCCAAAAACAGGCGATGCCTTTCGAGTGAACAAAGAGAGTGATCCACAAGCTGTCAAATATGACCGCAAGGCGTATTCTGTTGAGGAAATGCCACCCGAACATTTGGCTATGCTGGAAGCAAGTCTTGAGGAAATAGAAGATGAATAGCCCTGATGCTTCTAATCCCCGCTTTCTGCACCGCATCTACCTGTGGGGCTACGGTGGCGGGCAGATGCCGCGCTGGCTTCGCCAGTTGATAGCGGGATCGGAAACCCATCGCGCGTGGGTGTTGGGGCGGGACGGTTTCTTTGGGAATTCCGAAATGTGTTTGACTATATTACGCTAATTACGTAATATACGTTTATACCGTAATTGAGGGGAGCAAGATGTATAATCGGATTTTGAAAGAGTTTCCAAAAACAGCAATGAACCGGAAAGCTGCTGACGTTTGGAGCGCTGCAACACGAGGTCCAGTGAGCCTGTCGGATCATGGCACCTCGCGCTTTGTTATTATGCCACGCGACCTTTTTGATGAATTGACCTCAAGGGCTGATCCTCGCATTGCACGCGCAACTTCGGATATACCCGAAGATGAGGCAGAAGCTCTTTTGAGTGTCTTGGATGAAGTGGTCACGAGCGATGAATGATCCAAAGATAGGCGATATTTGGCGCTACCCCTACCTGTGGGAACGGGAGGCTTTGGCTGGCGAAACCGAAGGACGCAAACCGCGACCCACTGTGCTGTCCGCTGTTGTACCCATTGCGGGTAAATCAACCCTTCTTTACCTTTTGCCGATCACAGGAACAGAGCCACTCGCCGATCAAGATAGCTTGGAAATCCCCGCAACAGAAATCCGCCGCGCTGGCCTGTCTGAATACAAGCGGCTTTGGATTATCTTTAACGAGCATAACCGTGACCTGCTGGAAGAAAGTTTCTACTTTGAACCCAATGGTATTGTAGGCACATTTTCCAAAGCCTTCGTTAAGGTCATTGCCGCACGATTTGCACACGCAATTCGTGCATCCCGTTCAACAACAGTCAGCAGGTCCGAATGAACACGCTGACCAAGCAAATCCGGCGCACATGGAAATCCGCCCAGCTTTATATCGGGTTTCACGTCGACCCCAAGGGCAGGAAGCGCAAGACGCCCAAGGTCTGGCCCCCGAAGAACGCCAGCGCGACCCTTCATGATGATCCGTTAAAGCAGGAAGCCTTTGTCGTGGTCAAAAGCACGGATGGCGATTCCGCGCGTGATGTTCAAATCAAGCTGCGCCCGGACAAGATTGTTCTACGCCGCGATTATGACGACGCATGGAACGGTGTTTTGGTAAATGAGGATTCCGTCACCTGTCTCTTATACACATCTCCGAGCC
>WGBT01000359.1 GCA_015494185.1 Hyphomicrobiales bacterium
GTGCTAATCATCAATAATGTGCCTCCGACTGGAATAGGTTTCAAGAGCCTCGCCGAAGATGATGTCTGGTGTATAGCCCATGTCGTTATCATGGTAAGGATTATCATCGAACCCGTGAAAATGACTATGGCCATTGTTGTGGCCGCGGCCATTTTTGCCGGACCTGTGACCAGTGGCACCGTTTCCTTTCGGGACGCCGCCCTTGTTCTTCCAGTGAAAAGCCAGCTCTTCCCAATAGATTTGAGACAGCCAGATGCCTGCATCCGTTGCTTTTACCAGCCGCGTGCCGTCTTTGAGGGTGCGGTTGCCTGCAGCCAGCAAGATCTGTTTCATGTGGGGAAACCGGGCCAAATCCTTACTGTCGACAAAGCCCACAAAATGTTCCTCTTGCTTGGTGGTGATAACCTCAAGAATGGATTCGAAGGAGGAGGCGGGGTATATATCCAGCAGGTCAGAGACTTCGGCCAGGCCACGCCTGGCAAGAGGGGAGAAGCTGGCGCGTTCGCCAAGCAGTCCTGAGATCAACACAAGGGCATCCACGCCAATGGCGATGATAAGGGCCAAAATGGCCATGGTGTCCCCGGATTTGATGGCATAATAGTCGAAATAGAACGGATGTGCGGTTTCGCTGCGCTCGCGCTTAAGGGTTGACAGCCTGTCCTCAAGATCGGACTTGGCCCGCTCATCAAGGGACGAGGCTTGCAGACATTTGGTCATGGCGTCTACAGAGTCCTGAAACGTGCTGTTGAGCGGGACCTGTTTGGGGTCGCAGGCGGAGCCTTCTTTGGCCAGAACAAGTTGCGCACTGACCAGCCGTTCCTTTTGTTTCAGTTTCGCTTCAAGACCCGGTGCCTTACAAGCGCCCCGCACCGAACTTGTGTCCAGGCCGATGCGTTGCAATTCGGTTTTTAAAATGATGCAGGATTCTGTCAGTGTCTTCAGGGAGCTGTGTGCAGGGTCTTTTTCAAAGTCAGTGACCTTTTGATTGAATTGCGCGAGATTGATGGTTGTCCGGGGGCTGGCAGGCTGGCTGCTCTGGGCTGCGATTTCCGGAACATCGAGCCTTTCGGTGCGGATTCGGACATTGAGTTCTTCAAGACGTACTTCAGCAGCTTCAAGCTTCTGACGCATGGCGGTGAGACTTCTTGCCAGCTCGTCGCTTTTCCTCTTGGCTCGCTCAAACACGGTTTTGAGGGCGCGTGCCTGTTGTTGAGCTAGCCTGTGCTTAGCCATGAGCTCTCGGTATTTCGGCCCCTTGCCGGCCCGGTTGCCGCTCCTGCCGGCACCGCCAGCCTCCCGCTGTGCCTCATCATACAACTCATCGACTTCCCTTTGCTTGGTCACATACTTATTTCGCGCATTTTTGGTGCTGGTTTGCGCCGTGTCGAGTTCCGCTTCCAGCTGCGAAATTTGAGACTTGAGGGATTGGACTGTGCTTTGGACGGCGGTGAGCTCTCTTTTGGCCGCTGCAAGGCGTTGCGCGCGCTTCTGGATTTCAGCTTGCCGCCTGGCTTCGGCCTCTTGGCGCTGTTTGGCTTCATCGCGCAGCCGCGCGTTGAGTTTCTCCCGCGCACTTTCGCCCAACTGTTCGATTTTACGCATGGCCGCAACAAAGTCTTCAGATTGCTGCTTGATGGTTTCGTCAATGCGGCTGACTGTGTCATCCACGGTATTGCGCACATCTTCCAAAAAGCCGCGGGCCGTGCGCGCTGCGGTATCCATGGCCACCTGCTGCCTATATTGAGGGCCAGTCAGTTGCGAAAACACCGAGTCAAAGGAAAAAAACACTGAGCAAAACATGGCGAACAGGCACAGGACCAGCCAGCCGGATTTTTTGAGAAAGCCCAAAAATGAGGTGACATAACGCAGTTGCCGGCCAAACATAAACGCCGCAATCACAAGCATGATCTGAATGCCCACAGTAGGAAGAATGGCAATGACCGGGCCCCCAAATGTCTCGCGGGTGAAATTGGCAAAGCCGCCCCAGGTGGTGTAGGCTGAATAAAGAGACAGGCTCAGGGCCGAAAAATATGCCATTTGCAGTGAGAACGGCTGGTCCGCCAGATTGGCGCGGTAAAAGTGCCTCAACCACGAGGTGATCGTTGACATTACTTTACTCTTACTTTCTTCCTGCTTCTGGTATAGCGGGGGACTGCTATTGCACTCATATCATTTCCTCCGCCCAGCCTACAACAAGCGCTCATCATTGACAGATCCCAGCCTGAAACCAATGAGCGTGGTAAGAATAAGCGGCAGTGCCATAAATAAAGTGTGGCTTTCCCCCGCCGAAACCAGGGTCATGGGCTGGCCCATAACAGGCAGCACGCCAAACGTATTTCCCCAGGATATCCCCCAGTGAAGCAATAATAGCAGAGCGCCGCCCAACATACAGAAACTTAAAAACTGCCGTGTCAACCGGTCAGTCATATTGCCTTGCGAAAACCGCATCACAGAAACCGCGCCGGCAATCATGACGCCGATCAACAATACCTGCAGGCCGATCAGAAGCGCACCGCCTTCCGGGCCGAAACGGGACAGGACAAATGCGCCAATAAAGTCGTCCTGAATGGCGGGAACCCGCAGAATTTCAGGCGCAAGTTGCCAGAGGTGGCTGGAATTGCGGGGGGGAGTGCCATTTGCATTTCTATCTGGCGTATCAAATGTACTGGCGTTTTTTGGGCAGACAATGCGGCTGGTGGTGGTGACTTTGATGCCTGGAAGTGTGAACGGCATCGGTAATGCGGGCACAACCTGGCGCAAGGGTTGCGACAGCCTTTGGCCGCCTTCTGGGCAAAGCGCGTGGGTGATGACCGTGCGGGATTTTTTCACCTGCTCGCCAAGATCGGGGTAAATGATGACGGTTTCACGTGACTCGGTTGGCGGAGGCATTTCGAGATCATGCCAGGACAGGAGCCGCTTCAGCGGCGTGCCCAGATAGCTTTTTACCGCTTCATGATACTTGGCTTCTGCCGCCGACTTGCTGGTAAAAAGCTGAGGGATATCGAAATACACGATAAGACCAGCGAGGCTTGCGACAAAGGCCATGAGGAAAATAAGCACGGCATGGCGCATGAGCCAAATGGCCAGGTGGCGGAAACGCCGCTCAATCACACACATCGAAGCAAATCTTTGCACCATAAGAACAAGGTGCGCAGCAAGCGGCATGTTTTTGCTGTCCTGCCTCCAAGCGATCTGGGTAAAAGTATTACGCGGTGATTTTAGTGTATACTGATTAAATGCGGCTGTTAATTCCAGTCCCAAAAAAAACAAACTCAGGCTGACAAAAATTGACGTGACGATAATCAAGATGGGAGACATGTCACTTTTGAGGGCGGGCACCAGCAGCATGGCGCCAAAAAAGACCACCATCAGGCCAATGACTGAGACGGGATACCAATAGCGCATCAGCGCATCCGGTTCATAGCGTGCCCTGTCGATATAGACCAGAGCAGCTCCGGCAATGGCGAGAAGGCCGAATTTGGCTGCCTCTGAGGGTTGCAGGGAGCCGATGCCCGTTTCCCCGCCCGCGGCAAGCCAAATGATAAATAGGGCGGCAAGAACAATAAACGGACTTAGCCGGTATAGGCGGACGATCCATCGCAACAGCTTGCGTTTGGCAGGTATCTTTTGCGTCCCGCCTTCGCGGATGAGATGGCTTGCTTGCGCGGCTGCAGGCGGGTGATAGTGTGATATTGCAGCGCCGCGCCCTCTGGTGTTTTGAAGACGCTGATTCAGACGGCCAGCAAAGCGCAACAGGAGCAGGAGGGGCATCAGCAGAATCTCGCCAAACTTTAGAACCATGCGAAACAGGATGGCAAGTGGCGCCAACAAGATCAGGATGACAAAGATCGCAATGCGCGGGCCCTGTGGCAAGGGGTGGCGCACAAAGCGGCGCAGGGGAGGCAGTGGCGGCCAGCTTACGGTGCCGGTGCCGCCCAACGGGAGGCTAACGGGTTTGGCCCCAAGGAACAAAGCTTTGATATGGGCAAGCGTCCCCTTGACAATTGTCTTTAGTTCTGGGTTTGACAGAGCCTCTACATAGGCTCTGCGGCGCTTGAGCCAGTTGGTTTCATCGCTTGATCGGACCGGCACATTGGGGTCCAAGAAGAGGGGGATGAGCAATCTGCGCCAGGACTGGGCAGATATCGCCAACGCCACCAGGATGATAAAGGCAAGCACAGCCAGGGCCTTGATACGGCGGTCCAAAAAGACCAGCCAACGGGTGCTGTCAGAGGCCAGCCCCAGATGGGCAAGCGTCACCAGGCCAATCATCGCAATCAGTGTCAACAACAGCCAGAAGCTTGCCATCAGCACGGCATTCCGGCCTTTCAGCTTCACGGCTTCTGCAAGTACAAACAGGCTGGCCAGCCCCCACAGAGTGAGCACACCCGCAATGTGAATGTCATAGCCTATGGGGGATAGGGCCAGGTTTGAAAGCCCCCATGGCAGAGGTAATGGCAGGCTGAAAATATAGGATGATGTTGCTGGATGCGCCGCAGGGACAACAAGGATGACGGCCAACATTCCCGCCGCTATACAAATCACCAAAATGCCCCGAGCGCCCGCGGCAAACAGCCGGGTGTGCCGCGTGTGAAACCGCCGGCTTGGAGTAGAGCCGGTGATAGAAGGGAAAAGGCTGAAGTTCCGCCCTTGCGATAAGGCGAGCAGAAAACGGTGTATCAACAGGGCAAACAGGCAGGCAATGAACCCGAGCGCGGCCCCAAGCCCAGCCAGTTTTCCCAGATTTTTTTGTTGCCAAACATGCCGCAAGCCGGTCATGGGAAAGGCGGTTTCGATAGCGCGGGAAGCGTTGCCGGAAAACGGTTTATTGTGCCGGGAAACAATCAAACGTTTTACGCGGTCAGGCATTGAGATTTGGGGCAGGTCCGACACGATCCTGCCATTTTTGATTGTGGCTGGTTGCCAGGAAACCCGCCGCACCGCGATCAGGTTCAGCTGCGGCCCGTCTTGGGTTTCTTTCTGGGTTACCTTATAGGCTGTGCGGCCAGCCACAAGCTCTGTCAATATACCAAATTTTTCATCGATAAGGGGCCAGCTTATGCTGGAAAACCGTTGTGGGACAGGGGCGTTTTGGCGTGCCATCAAAACACGGGCAGCTTGAATGGGGGCGCCTTTTCCGGGAGCAAAAAACACTATTCCCGCCTTGAACGTAAACCGCAACGTGTCACGGGGCAGACCTGGCAAGCCCAGCCGTGGCACATCATAGGGATCTGCGCATGATATGCTGCCGCCAAGTGACAGCAGCACGTCTTCTGATTGCTGGCCTTGGGTCAGATTCTGAGCCAGTGCGCCAAATTTTGAGCTTTGCAATGCGGCGCGGGTGGATTTGAGCCGGGATTTGATCATATCCATCAACTGCGCCAGGCTACTACGTCTTTCACAGACACTTGAAATATCGCCCTGTTGTGTGTTTTCAGTACTCAGGTGAGCGCCATCATAGGGGCGAAATAGCAGCCGGTAGGTTTTGCTGCGTTCGGCAAATCGCAACGAAAATCTTAAGCCCCAGTCCTCCTTGTCCAAGATCCGAAGTTCCGCGGTTTCCGCTGCAACCTTGCGTCCATCTGCACCAATATGCAAGGGCAGGGGGATGCGGATAATATCACCGGCAAGCACTTGCCAGCGCCGTGCGAATATGCTGCCAAGCGCTGGTTTGCTGTCAGTTTGCGGGGCGGCAGAATAGGTCAGTTCCAAATTGCGTTGCCGGGCGATATTTGCGATCAACCAGCCGCGGGATGGATCATATTTTATGGCCATGTGCCGGCGTTCTGCCAGGTCGCCATTGCGTGCGCCATTTTGCAACAGATCATCACGGCCAATAATGACGCCCTGTTTTGCGTTTTGGGCATCAATGGACAGCGATTGCAACCAGACCATATTTTGGCCGGTCTGCATAACTGCGGTGGCAGCACTCCAGCACAGATACAGTACCCAAAATGTCAAAGACGCGATGATAAAGGCAACCAGGCGCAGCAAAATGTCGGCGAGGGCGTTCATAATGCGTGTTTCGTCCCCCGGGCGTGTTTGCCAGCCTTGCTGATTTTTCCTTCCAGGCCAGGCATGGCGCAAAAACCTTTTTCTGGACTGTGCAGGCAGGCGAGCATACGCGCAACGATGGGGCCGCACATGCCGCCCCCGCCGGTCTTGCTCAGTGTCACCGAGCAGGTAAACGCCATCCGCCGGGTAATGCCGCTGCCGGGAATGGGATCAACGAAGCCGGTAAGCCATGCCGAGCTTGGCAGGTCTTTGCTGTTGGTGGCGGTCCCGGTTTTAGCTGAAACGTAGGGGGCGATTTTGCGTACGATGCGGCGATATTCGGCGTTGGCGACGACTGTGTTGCTGGGGTGAAAGGCGTAATAGGCCGTGCCGATCTTGCCCTGAACCACGGCGCGCATGGCCTTGGCTAAGGGGGCAAGCAGTTCATCGGCCCGTTTTGGTGAAACGCCTTCAAGCAGCGGATCCCCCTGTCTGGCCGTTTCACCATCAGGATTTCCACAATCGCGCGGGGGAACTGCTTTGCGGCCGCCTCCATTGGGGGGCGTACTCAGCTCACTTCGCAACAGCCGGGGGCGCACGATCTGCCTGCTGCCAAGCGAGGCCATAATGCTTGCCATCGCCAGCGGCGTCACCTGGACGGCCTGTCCGATACCATTGAGCGCCAGGGTCTGCCACCGGCTGAAAGGTTTGATGTCATGTTCAGATTGCAAATAGGGCGCATTCAGGCAGACCCGGGCTCCTGCGCGTGCTGAAAAGGGGGCAATCAGATTATAGTGTGTGGCGGCGGGCACCAGACGCCGGGTTACCCGTGAAAGCGCGAAATCCTGCACAAATCCGGCAATTTCCCTATTGCCATCGGAAAGGCTGGCCTGATCGGTTTCAAGGGCGAGGCGGGCAAACCACATATTGCTTGATCGTTTCAGCGCCTCGCATAATCCAAGAATTGGTGTCGAGCCGTCTTTGGCACCGGTTGAACTGCGGCAAAAACTGAGATTGTTCCTAATCGCGTTGGGACCAAGAGCACCCTTGTGGGCGTCTTGCAGGCCCGGCGGGCTTTGCTCCGTTCCCTTGATACGGCCCCGTTCAAACTGTTCATAGGGCATGTAGCGCGCATTCCATCCAATGCCCAGCACCGAACGCAGGTGGCGGGGGCCAACGCCTGTAATGGCCCGCCACAGCTTTTGTGCCTGGGCGCGGTCTTCCGTAGTGGCATCAGCGCCTTCCGCATCGGCAATTTTTTGCAAGGCGGCCAGGGCTGTGACAACTTTAAAAGTTGAGCCCGGCACTGTGAATTTATCGCTTTGCGACCAACCGCGGGCCGCCAGCGGACTTGCAGCAGGATCCCAGACGTCATTGCCCGAAATATCCCATTCATGCAGCCCCATAGGCAGGTTTGGCCAGGTTGCCGATGCTATAATGTCTCCAGGCTTGACATGCTCGGTTCCATTGCCGGCATCTTGGGTGCCGCTGCCTGCATCCATCAACACAAGGCTGATCCGGCGCTGCTTGCGCCACAAGGGATTGGCGGGGATTTTGTTGTAAATGTAGGCGAGGCACTGTTTTTGTGGCACACCGGAGCGTTTCTTGTTTCGGCAGGCGGTTTTTAAGGCCAGTGAACGTACCAACCAATTGGCCATGGCCTGGGCTTTGGGATCAATTGTTAGCGCCACAGTAGGAATGTCTGCGGATTGGTCGATCTGCGGCAGCACCTGCCCCGTAAGGCCATAGCTGTCCGAGGGCGCATAGCCAATGATGGGGGCAAGGCCCAGGTCAAAACCCAAACGGTTCAACCGGCCCTGCCGATCTGTTAGTAGGGTTGATCCATCACCTGCCACCACTTGCAGGCGGGGTTTTCGCGCCCGTTGTGGTCTGCCCACCCCAGCCCAGCGCAACCTGCAAAGTTTGATGTCTTTTGAAGCCGTGACATCACTGCCACACACCACCTTGATTTTTGAAGCAAACTGAAAGGATCGTTTGTTGCCAAGCGGTTGGGATTCATTCTCATCGAGGCCATGCCATTGCCGGTTATCATTTTCAGGCGAAACAAAAACGGTTTCCGGCGCTTCTTGCAAAATGACCTTGTCATTTGTTTGCGCCTGTGCCCCGTTTTCATCTCGGCTTGTGTTTGCATAGCGGGGAATCTGGTTGTCGATATCAAAGGGACTTTCCGGTGTGCCGTGCAGTTGCGGGCCAATTGCATCGGCACGGGTAAACCGGGCATTCCTGAAAGCTGACAGGCTGGCAGGCAGGCCCCGCACAGGGATAACATCAAGTGCCAAAGTCTGGGGGCGGCGGGATGCGGGCAGAACCAGCTCAAAAGCAATGCCGCGCGGGCTTAAGGCATGTTCCGGTGCGGTCTTGGCGGTGCACGCAACCTGACGGGTTATGCGCCGGTTGCCTTTTTGGGAGAAGATCAGCCGCACACAGCGCGGATGGGTTCGCACACGTTTCGTCATGTCAGTCTTGTTCAGCCACACGCGGATCAGCTCGCCTATCAGTTGCAAGCGTAAGACCACCTGTCTTTTGCGTGGCGGCAGTCGGGTTTCCAGCCGGTAGCTGGCGCTGTTGACAGGTACAGCACCATTGCGGGGGAGATACTCCGTTCCCGGCACAACATTAAGCCGGAACCAGTCGCCAAAGGCCCGCCGGTATTTTATCTTTGTGCTGACCGCTTCCTGCAAGGCTTTTTCAGCAAAAAAACCATAAAGTTGAGGGGCAGGGGCCTCATCAATCTGCTCCGCATTTGCGTCAAGGAAATTTGCGGCGCCATGCTCAGAGGAGGAAACTGCAAATTTGGCCTGCCATACTGAAGGAGTGCAGCCTTTGGGGCGGTACAGGCCGCTTTCATAATCAGAACTTCCATAATCAGAAGATGTTGTGGTTGCCCGCGCGTTGCGCCGACCTGCCCGCCATATGGCTCGAGGGCATTTTTTCGTCTCCGCTGCCGCTTGGCCCGTCAAGTGACGCCTGTGAGTAGCTCTTATGGCGCCAGGCACCCAGCTATCGGGGCGATCATCGCGAACGGCCAACATGGAAAATCCGCTATTCCAAATATTGATCTGCTCGCGGATGGCATGCCCCTGTCCCGTGTTGCAAAGTCTGTTTAAATAGGCGGCTTTGCTGTCTTGACCAGTTTGAGGCCAACCTGGTTCGGGTGTTTCAAGCAAGGCTTGTTGTTCGGCATAATCGCAGGGCAGCGTGGCGATCAGAGCGGTTTCGGGATGATAAGAGATGATACCCTTTTTTACGAGGGCATGGAACAGTTGCGCCACGCCGCTGCCTGAACGGCTGATCTTGACGGTATTGGCCCAATACGCGGTGCGCTCCAATGTCGCCGACAGCCAGGAAATTGCAGCCCCTGCAAGGGCAAAAGCGGCCACAATAATCATGGCAATAGCGGCAAGGCGCACTACTCTGCCCGGTGCCACCGTATAGAGGGAACGGCGTGCGGTGGCGGTTGCATTTTCGCTTTGCGTGCTCATGTTGTACTGACTCTTTGGCGCAGCATTGGATGTGCCTGCCCTTGTCTTTCTTCCCGAGAGGCGGAAGATTGTCCGCCGTCAAATGTTGAGACAATGTCAACCCGAAGGGGGCCAAGATCAAGCTCATCCTGTGTCAGCTTTTTCTGTACGGCACCATCAATTTTCACCACGATGCCATATTGCTGATCCCAGGCCAGATCGTAGGTGTGGGAGCTGTGGGTTTCCTGCCACCATTCTGCCAGCCCCAGTTCCCTGGGGGCGCGGAACCGGTCTGCAACAATAATGCGGACAAAGTAATTCAACCAGTCCAGGGAGTAGGCTTCATCACCGCCAAAAGTATTGAAAGACAGCGGAATTTGTGCAGGGGATTGTGCGGCTCTCCCGCCTGCTGATTCCCCGCTTGCCATTTCTGTAAGCTGCTGCGGGCACGCCATAAAGCCAAGATATCTCTTACCGTCGCGAGTGCTTGTGCTGGGCTGGAGATGAGAAAAATGCATCAAAATAAGCGGGTCAGACATGTCCTGATTAGAGGGTATCATGTCCTGATTAGAGGGTATGCGGACCTCAAGCTTGTTGCCGATCTGAAAAAGTCTTGGGCCCGTACGCGCATCAGATTGCAGCAGCAAGAACGGAATGCGCTTGAGCAGGGCACTCAGAGCTGTTCCTTCTGGTGGCTGCAACGGGTCTGGTGCTGCGGCGTGCTGTCTAAATGCGATATAGCCAGATCTGGCTCTTCGGTCCGCCTTGAGCACCAAAAAATGTTGCGGTGTGAACAGGCTGCCATGCACAGGCCATAAATCGGCGGCAAAGCGCAAGATAACAGCTTTGACGCTTCTTGTTCCCGGCCGCGGCACAAACAGAGCCTTGATCCCAAAAAATGTGTGAGCGGATTCGCTTGTAAGGCTGGTATTTTCTGGGAGTACCTTTGGCTGAGTGCTGGCCACTGAATTCATATTTGAGAAGCTCGACACAGATGCAGGGTTAAAGGCGGTCATAGGCTGGCGCTGTGCCGTTCGCGCGTAACGGAAACGGCCGATATTGCGTTGGGAATAAAAACGCAGCCGAAACACAGGGTCAGTGCTTTTGTTAACCACAAACCATTCCCCTTCTAGGATGGGCGTGTGGGAATATTTTCCGTTACGTTCGCCGGTCTTTGCATTAATGGCCAGAAACGAAATAGCACCTGGTTTGTTGTCTGCGCCGGCTTCAATGCCGCTGAGGCCTTCTTCCCGGCCCAGATAAAAAATGGTGTTCAGGTCTTCTTCATCTTGCGCAGGTAACAGGTCTGAGACAACCGGGGCAAGCCGTGGGGTGGCGGCAAAGGCAATGCCGCTTTGTCCCTCATAAAAGGCAGCCCATTGCCCGTCCGCTCCGGAAAAGCACAACGGCCTAGCTAAACCTTTTTGTTCCACAGGCTCAATTTCCAATTTGCCGATTGGCTCATTTTGATAGCTGTTTTGAGCATTGGGAATAAAAATACCATAGCCAAAGAAATAGCGGATTTCATCTCGGCTGAATGTGGATTCTGTCCTGATGCGAATAACGGGCTCCCCCGCAACCAAAGTCCCATAATCCCTCAACATGCGTTGCAGAATCTGGCTGGCCGCAGCATCTGCAGAGGATCCATGAAACACATCCGGCCCGGCTAAGATGTAAATATGTGGGAAGGCTACCGCCCGGTAGCGCGGACCGGATATCAGGCCATAACTTGTTTCGACCCGATAATAGGTGTCCAGCGCCTCACTCAAATGGCCCCACAGTCTTCGGGGGTCACGGACATCATCAGGCGAAAGTTCACCGCTGACCACGATGCGTTGTTTATGCCCTGCGGCATCAAGAGGTTCGACGTCAAATGAAATATTCATAAAATCCGTAAAACCTTATCCACTCTACATCACCTCCGCTTAGGGCGCGTGTAATCTGATTGTCAAAAGTTTAAAGCCACTTTTATAA
>WGBT01000360.1 GCA_015494185.1 Hyphomicrobiales bacterium
ACACCCCTTTTGACTTGAGATGGCGCACAAGACCTGCATTTGGGGAAGCCGCAACCAATCGGGAGCCAGAAAACCAGAAAAAATGATTTTTCCCTGAATGGAAATATCGGAGAAAAAACAGATGTCTCTATCAGTTGAGTATGAGCGCCCCTGCGACCGTCTGCACTATCCGGTCACAGCGCCCCTGTTCGTCACCTTCAGAGACCAGCGTTACCGGGCCAGCGAATGGAGTCTGGAAGGCCTGCGCATCGACAATGTCAAAAAGCCGCTGCCTGCCATAGGCGAGGAGATCGAGGCCGGTTTTACTCTGCCCTTTGACGGTTTTGATATTTCCTATAGGGCGAAGATCACAATTCTGCGCCACACGGAAGACGGCGCGGGCATTGTAGCCCGGTTCGTTGATTTGGGAGAACGCGAAGAAAGGTTGATGACCTATTTCATCACCGAACTGCTGCGCGGCTCGATGTCCAGTTTCAAGGACATGATTCAGCGCATTGATGTGCCCGTCACGCCAGTCTCCATCGAGCCTGACGCAAAGGTGCAACTTACACAAAAGCCGCAAAAGGGCTGGCGGTCATGGCTGCGTAAATCCTATGTGATGCCTGTTCTTTATGGGATTATGGGGCTTGTGGTGTTTGGCTATACGGCCATGGTGGCCTATGCCAATATTTTCAAGATGGTGGTTGAAAGTGCTGTTGTTGGCGGCCGCGTGGAAGTCATGCGCTCCCAGGCCGATGGCCGGCTTGTCTATGACGGCATTACGGAGGGGCAGCGTGTGCCCGAAGGCCAGGTTATTGCCCGCATCGAAGATCCTGATCTTGATCAGAAAATCCAATCCGCAGCCATTGCCATTCGCAAGAAAGAAGCTGAACTGGCCTATCTTGAAACCCTGTATCAAAGTGAAAACCGCCGTATGGCGGAATATGCCCGCCTGCAAAAGGGAAAAACCAGCACTTGGAAAAAACGCATTGCCGGTCTTGAGAAACAAGTAAGATACGCCAAAAAACGCTATCTTCGTCTCAAGCATCTGCACAAAAAAAAGCTCGTCACCTGGAAGCGGCTTGATGAAGCCAAGGAGAAACTCTTACGCCTTGAGAAGGACTTGTCACAAGCGCGGGAGGAATTGCTGGTCTTGAAGAATTTTCAGCAACGCAACAAAGAGAAACAATTTTACAATGGCCGGGAATTGATCGGCAACGTCTCAAAGCTCAAAGCCCAGATAGCACTGTTGCAGCGTCAGATCAATCTTGTGCGCGAAGAACACCGCCTCTTGCTGAAACAGCGTGATCAGCGTGTCATCAAAGCCCCGTTTCATGGGCTGATCGTCGAACTGCCTCGCTTTTCCAACAGCGGCGTGCAGCGTGGCGATGTGGTGGCCATTTTAGAGCCCGCCGGCCGGTTGCAGGTCACCGCCTATCTGACCCAAGAAGAAATTCTCAAGGTTGCTTTGGGCGACAGAGCCACAGTGTATATTCCAGCTCTCGACAGGAGCGTGCCGGCAAAAATTGTCACGGTCAACAGGCGCTATGGTTTTGTCGATGCCGCCCAATCCCGTTATACCTGGCGAGCCTCTGATGAACGCAACGCCCAGGTTATTCTTGAGATCACCGCAAAACAGGAAGACATCAAGGATATCAAGGCAGGACTGCCTGCTGTGGTGATTTTTTCTGATCGCGGGAAACAGCCCCATATGGCAACCATGATACAGGCCCAGGCCGCTTCCTGACAGGTCTTTTGCGAATCAGATGACGGATCGAAAAACAAGAGGCGGAAAATAGATGAAAGGTTATGCTGCACAGGCACCGGCAGGCGCGATTTTTCCACACCCTATACGCCCTGCGAAAAAGGCTGGCAAGTGGACGCCGGCTGTTCTGTACAAGCTTGCCCTTTATGTCAGCCTTTGTTTTCTGGCTCTCTCCCAGCTGCCCAACCGCATCTGGGACATCGAGAACAAGAAGCTCATTTTAGTTATTGGGATCATTGCCGTCTGGCGCTTGTCATGGTGGGCGCTGATGGTCATTCGGGCTGAGATTTACAATAGGGTGTATTTTCCCCGCCTTCGCAAAAAGGCAGATGCAGTATGGCAACAGGGCTGGCGGCCCCGGCATCTTCACTTCATGATGACCACCTTTCGCGAAGACCGGGAGACAACCGAATATGTGATCCGGTCCATTTGTAATCAGGTGCGGGAGCTTGGCTGCCCGGCCACCTTGTGGCTTGGCTCTGGTGATCCATATGACGAAAAAATCATTATTGACCAGCTGGAACTGATCTCCAGCGACATTGACATCACCTTAAAGATCATTCGCCAGAACCAGCCTGGCAAACGCATGGCCATAGGCCTTGTACTCCGCGCCATGAGCCGCGCCATGCCGGACCCTGAGGATCTTGTGGTCTTCATGGATGGAGATTTCATTCTGGCTCCGGGCAGTGTGCGCAACTGCCTTACGCTTTTTGCCGCCGACCCTGAGCTTCAGGCGGTCACAACCGATGAAGAAGTCATTTGCCGCGGGCCGGGCTGGATGCAAAGCTGGCTGTCCATGCGGTTTGCACAAAGGCGCCTGGCGATGAGCTCCCATGCCCTGTCAGGCCGCGTCCTGACGCTGACCGGACGCATGTCTGTGATCCGCGTCAAACATGTCATCACCTTTGAGTTCATCCGCCTTGTTGAAGCCGACTATCTGGAACATTGGTTATGGGGCCGTTTCCGCTTTTTGTCGGGAGACGACAAAAGCACTTGGTTCTATCTGCTCAAGAACAAGGCGCGCATGCTCTATGTGCCCGATGCCCTCGGCTATACGGTTGAAATCATCGAAGGCAGCGGGTTCAACCGCATGGTGCAGAATTTCCGCCGCTGGTCTGGCAACATGCTGCGCAATGGTTCCCGGGCGATCGCACTCGGCCCGCGCCGCATGCCCTTTTTCATCTGGTGGACGCTGATCGATCAGCGCATCGCCATGTGGACCACCCTTATTGGCCCCCTTATGATGGTTTCCCTGGCGCTGTTTCAGGATGGCATTTATCTTGTGTCCTACGTGATCTATCTGGCCATCACACGCCTAATGTTCTCTCTTGTTCTTTATTACTATTCTCAAAAGGTTGATTTGAGCTATCCCTTTTTGCTGTATCTCAATCAGATCATCAATTCCATGGTCAAGATCTATGCTCTGTTTCGTCTCTCCAAACAGCGTTGGAGTAACCGCGGTGATCAAAAGGCTGGTTTTTCGTCAGGGGGGCTGACAGAACTTTACAGAACCGTGATGGCCAACTACCTCACTATTTTTTACCTGACGCTTCTGACGCTTTTTATCCTTTTCTTGGGACTAGAAATCTATGCCCCTGGCTCCCTGCTATTCAAGTAACAAATAGAACGCTCCTGCCTTTACCTCCTATCCCGTTCAATTTATATGTAATTTTCAAAGGAACACCGCCGGGATTACTACTCCCAAAAATCGGGAAAAGTGGGAGATAGACGGCCGCCAACGCGAAACGGTGCAATATTGACAGCTAGTCCTGTTGTTTCATCAATTTCAACAGCTAGCCCACAAACCGTTGCCTCGCCAAGTGCGGGGCTTAGACGCGCCTCTGGGATCTTGCGGATGAAACGTTGCACAGGCTCAGTCTTGTCCATCCCAATAACAGAATCATAGTCGCCACACATCCCGGCATCTGTCATATAGGCCGTGCCGCCTGGCAAGATCTGGTAATCGGCGGTGGGCACATGGGTATGGGTGCCCACAACCACACTCGCACGACCGTCGACAAAATGGCCAATCCCCTGCTTTTCAGAAGTAGCTTCGGCATGAAAATCAATGCAAATCACATCACAAACATCTTTGAGAGGGTTGGCATTGAGGATCTCGTCAAGGGCGCGGAACGGGCAATCCAGCTGCCCCATGAAAAGCTGCCCCATGACATTGATCACAAGAACCCGTAAACCTGCCTTGGTTTCAAAATGAACAAAACCTTTCCCCGGGGTCGTTTTGGGATAATTCAAAGGGCGTAGCAGCCGGGGATGGCGATCGATAAACACCAAAGCATCGCGTTGGTCCCAAACATGATTGCCCGTTGTTACCACATCAACGCCAGATTCCCTCAAAGCCAGATAGATTTTTTCATTGATGCCAAATCCGCCAGCTGCATTTTCGCCATTGGCAATAACGACATCGGCTTTTGAACGTTCAATGAGGTCTGGAAGATGTTGGTGAACCGCCCGTCGGCCAGATTTCCCAACAATATCCCCCAAAAAAATTAAATTCATAGATTTACGGCCCAGTCTCGAAACTGTAAAATTATTCTTGAACAACAAAAGCAATCATGATCACCTTTTCACCACCAAAATCTGAACGTGATCATTTTGGGAAGTCTGGAACCGGTGGTCCTTGTCATTGACCGCTATAATATGCTGCCGATATCGCTCAAATGATTTAACGACAATTGAACGGTATACGAGGCACGGCCACGGCCGCTGATCTGAAAGAGGGCACTGAATAGATTACAAGCGGCCCACTTTTAAGGTTTAGGCGCTTAACCTTAACA
>WGBT01000361.1 GCA_015494185.1 Hyphomicrobiales bacterium
CCCTGAAAGCACATAATGATCCCCCTGTGAGATCAATTCGCGGGGATCGTCCAAAACAGCCATGATATGCTGATAAAGTGTCGAAGAGGCCAGCGGTTTACTCACCAAAGATTGCGCCCCTGCCCTAAGGGCCTGCGAAACCGTAAGATGGGTCGCCCGGTTGGTCAGCACGATAATCGGCGCGAAACAAACCGGCCACATCGTCCGGCTTCGAATAGCCTTGATCACTTCCCCCGCGCCATTGTTCCCAAACCGCCAATCCAGCACGATCAATTGGGGAGCATAGTCGCGCAGATCATTCTGCACGGAAGCCGGGTTCTGAAATATTCGAACGGACTTGACACCTAACTGAGAAATCATCGAGCGCAGAACCAGCCCCATGGCTTTGTTCCCGTCGAGTACGGCCACATCGAGATCTTCGAGGCGTTGCCGATATGCGGCATGATAGACCACCGCTCAACTCCTATAACGCATTATACACAAAATCACCTTTTGCGTTAAATCTCTAACTGTCCCCAATTAACGTGAGGTTAACGGCCGCATACTGATAAAAAATCAACTCTGAACAACCGCCCCGCAAAGCCAACCTAAAAAGCCTGTCCTCTTCTCTCCCAAACCCTCTGGAATCACAGCACAAAAACCAAAGTGAGGTTTTCTACATCAAATATTATCCTCTCTGATTATCCCAATGAAAACACAGCTTTTCCCTCGATCATCCACAGGCTCCCCCACAATATCTTGTGGTAAAAACCCACACCCACCCCAACATGTAGGTTTTCATCGGCCAAGAATCGAGCTAAGTTGAGGGCATCGACAGGGGGGCAGCCAAGCCGTCGAGCAGTGAGACATTTCACTTGCAAGTCTTTTGGCTGTAAACTGTGTGCGTAAAAAATCCCACCCAAGTAGACGCGTAGAAGTCATTGCGTATCAAAGGTAGAATTTTGGTCAATCGCGTTGTTTGACCTGACAATTCTGTAACGAAGTTGTTATTCAATTTAAATTAAGCGAGGAAGTTTCTCTACAAGGGCCGGTGCAACCTGATTGCCAAGAGAAGGCCATTGGCGGGCGCGCTTCTTGATGTTTGGCAAGACTGCGCAAAACAGCCCAAAGGTGCACCAAGGCTGTTGAGGGAAACAGCATCGAACAGCGGGGACATTTTCACCAAGCGGGGGAATTTCGCAAGCATCTCAAAAAAACAGCCAAACCAAGACAAGGGCCAGCGTGGGAGTCAAAGCGCCCTTCTTTTCGGCTTTTGGAAAACCTTTTGGAGCTGAGTAACTGTTTGTCCTTCCCAAAAGGTGACTTCCCGATGCCGTCCCTCATAAGGGACCGGGATGGTTTGGGCTTGGTTATGCTCTGCAAACAGCCGATTTTCGGCTGACCACCGGCTGAAATTCCTGCTCATTCGATTGCAACCACGCAATTCTTAAAGAGGGCTCATAAGACTATGCGCATCAAACGCCGCTTCACCAAGCCGGGACAATCGGCCTATCAGGGGATCGAATTTAGAACCGCTTCCAGCGAGATCCGAAATCCTGATGGCTCGATCGTCTTTCAACTCAATGAATTTGAAGTGCCGGCCCATTGGAGCCAGGTCGCTGCCGATATTCTGGCACAGAAATATTTTCGCAAGGCGGGGGTGCCGGCACGGTTGATCAAAATCGAAGAAAATTCCGTGCCCTCCTGGTTGTGGCGCAGCAAAGCCGATCTGGCGGCGTTGGAAAAACTCCCTGAAAAGGACCGTTACACCAGCGAAACCAGCGCCAAACAGGTATTCAACCGGCTGGCGGGCACCTGGACCTATTGGGGCTGGAAAGGCGGCTACTTCACCACCGAATCCGATGCCCGCGCCTTTTACGACGAAATCCGTTACATGCTGGCGATGCAAATGGCGGCTCCCAATAGCCCGCAATGGTTCAACACCGGCCTGCATTGGGCTTATGGCATCGATGGCCCCGGCCAAGGCCATTACTATGTGGATTTCATGACCCGCGAGCTGACCCGCTCCCAATCCGCCTATGAACATCCCCAACCCCATGCCTGCTTCATCCAAAGTGTGGAAGATGATCTGGTCAATGAAAACGGCATCATGGATTTATGGGTGCGGGAAGCCCGGCTGTTCAAATATGGCTCTGGCACCGGCTCCAACTTCTCTCAGTTGCGGGGCGAAAACGAACCCCTTTCCGGAGGCGGTAAATCCTCTGGGCTTATGAGTTTCCTCAAGATCGGGGACCGGGCCGCTGGCGCCATCAAATCCGGCGGCACCACCCGGCGCGCCGCCAAAATGGTGGTTGTCGATATCGATCATCCCGACATCGAGGAATATATCAACTGGAAAGTCGTCGAAGAGCAAAAAGTGGCCGCGTTAGTGACCGGCTCCAAACACGTCAAGAAGCATCTCACCGCGATCATGAAGGCCTGTGTGAATTGCGAAGCCGATCATGAAGCTTGTTTCGATCCGGCGCAAAACCCGGCCCTGAAGCGGGAAATGCGGGCCGCCCGCAAGGCGCTGGTGCCGGACAACTACATCAAGCGCATCATCGAATTCGCCAAACAGGGCTATACGGATATCGAATTCGAGACTTATGACACCGATTGGGATTCAGAGGCTTACCGCACTGTCTCGGGACAAAATTCCAACAATTCCGTGCGTGTGACCGATGCCTTTCTCAAAGCCGTTGAAAACGATGACGACTGGCATTTGACCGCCCGCACCACTGGCGAGGTCGTCAAGACCCTCAAAGCACGGGATTTGTGGGAACAGATTGGCTATGCGGCCTGGGCCTCGGCCGATCCGGGGGTTCAGTACCATACCACCATCAATGATTGGCACACTTGCCCGCGCTCTGGTGAAATCCGCGCCTCAAACCCTTGTTCGGAATATATGTTCCTCGATGACACCGCTTGTAATCTGGCCTCGCTGAACCTGATGCAGTTCCGCAATGACGACAAGCGTTTCGACATCCATGGCTTTGAACATGCGGTGCGGTTGTGGACCGTGGTGCTGGAAATCTCGGTGACCATGGCACAATTTCCCTCCAAGAGAATTGCCGAACTGTCTTATGCCTATCGGACCCTTGGGCTTGGCTATGCCAATATTGGCGGGCTGTTGATGTCGATGGGGCTGGCTTATGACTCCGATGAAGGCCGGGCGATGTGCGGGGCCATCACCGCGCTGATGACCGGGATCGCCTATGCCACTTCCGCCGAAATGGCCAAGGAATTGGGGGCTTTTGAAGGCTATCAGGAAAATGCTCAGGACATGTTGCGGGTGATTCGCAATCACCGCCGTGCAGCCCATGGCGCCACGGACACCTATGAGCAACTCCATGTCACCCCGGTGCCGCTGGATCACAAGTCCTGCCCCGATTCCGATCTTGCCGACCATGCTGTTGCGGCCTGGGACCGCGCTCTTGAGCTCGGCCAGAAATATGGTTTCCGCAATGCTCAGGCCACCGTCATCGCCCCAACCGGCACGATTGGTCTGGTGATGGATTGCGACACCACCGGCATCGAACCGGATTTTGCTCTGGTGAAGTTCAAGAAACTGGCCGGCGGCGGCTATTTCAAAATCATCAACCGCACCGTGCCTGAAGCCCTTAAAACCCTTGGCTATTCCGAAGCGGCGATCAAAGCCATCATCGATTATGCCGTGGGTTTTGGCACCTTGAAGGGCGCTCCCCACATCAACCACGAAAGTTTGCGGGCAAAAGGCTTTGGTGACGAACAGATCGAGGCCATTGAAGCCGCTCTTGGCAGCGCCTTTGACATCAAATTCGTGTTCAACAAATGGACCTTGGGGGAAGAGTTTTGCCTCAAAACCTTGAAACTCGATGAAGCGGCGATGAACCGCCCGGATTTCTGCATGCTCACAGCGCTTGGCTTTTCAAAAGCCGAGATCGAGGCCGCCAATGAATATGTTTGCGGC
>WGBT01000362.1 GCA_015494185.1 Hyphomicrobiales bacterium
GGCTTTCAATGCTTCTGCATGTTATATTACCCGTCCGTAAAGAATTATTCATATTGAGATGCCTGGGGAAGATGATCATTGTCATTCGCTTCATGTAAAAGCGTTCATGCGCTGAGAACATGTAGAGGAACATGTAAATGAGGTGTCGGCTTCAGGCTTCGCTTTCAAAGGAAATTGCGCCGAGAGTCACCATGAAAATCAAATGTGAAGCCTGTGATTGTGAGGGCGAACTGGAAATCAAAGGTATCATGGAAGTTTCCGATGCGTTACCACGGCGTTGGCGGCGCCGGATCATCGATCATAAAGCCTATATTCTTTGTGATATTTGCGGCCATCCGCGGCAATTCCTGACAGGTATCTCGCCCTATCTTCAAGATCGGCTCAATGTGCCGGAAAATGCAATTTGCGAAGTCGCCGAAAAAGACGATTTTTTTGGGGAAAAATCGTGCCGGGCACCATCCAAACGCCGCCCCTCTCATAAGTTCTTTTAGGTTGCGTTCGCTGCCGTTTCCTTGTTGGAGTATTGGCGTCCAATGTCTTGCAACCTTGTTGTGGGGCATTTGGCATACGCTATCTTGCTGTCTTGTGAGAATGCTGGTGCACAAGTCCTGCAAGTGAAAACCGGTTTTCGGGTAAATTGTGCGGCAACACAAGACACTAGAGAATTTTGAATGGAAAGAAAGCCGTATTGTTAAAGCAGCGGTTCGATCACGGTGCGGGAGCCGTCGATATCAAGCCCGGCAATGGCGGCGTGGCCGTCTTTGGAAAGGCGGACCAGAACGGCGACACGGTGTTGGTTGCGCTGTTTTTCCAATTCTTTCCCCTGCCCTTCAGGGACGAAATATTTTTCAATTCCATAGCGTAGATAAACAATCTGGCACGGGCTTTCGCATTTGGGCGCAGCGGTGTTGTCGTTGCGCGGATGGTGGCGGCGGACAAATGGGGTGTGGACGCGCTGCACATAACCAGCGATCAAGGCTTGTTGAGGGGACAGTTGTTTGGGGAGCGTATCTGCGAGGGCCACCGCCTGCCAAAAGCCGTCATCATTTTTCTGCAAGGTCACATAGGCGCGTTGATGATAGTGAAATCGTCCATCAACACGGGTCTTGATTGTGCGCGTATCGAGCCGGCTGATGTCATAGCGCAGCACCACATAGTCACCCCGCAATAGATCACGGGGGTCGAGGGGGACGGTCCTCAGGCGCACCTCCTGGCCATTTGTCAGCAGGCTGGCGCGTTGCAGAATCATCGACAAAAGTGCCAGTGACAGGATCGAGGCAATAACCAGCGCCCGCTGCCAATAGGGAAAACGATGCAGCCAGATTGGGGGGATGGGCTTGCTTTTCATCAGTGTCATAATAAGCGGGCTCCTTTTACCCGAAATAATTTTGACAAGCGCGGCAAGCCAAGCGCCAAGCCAATCAGAAGCATGCCACCAACCAGGAAAAACAGCGAGGTTTGCATCATGGTTGCGAAGAGTTTGAAATAGATGAAAAGCACCTCTGCGCCAAAGGCCATGATCCCAAGATTGACCAAGACCGCTTCCTGGCGGTGTTGTCCAAAAGCGGCAATTCCAAGCGCCAGCGCCAGATAAAAGGCGCCGAAAATCCAAACATTGATCACGGCGAAAAACGCCAGCAGGAAGGCGAAGGTGCCAGCGGCTGAAAACATCAGTTTGTCAACCATGTGAAATCGTGGGGAGGGTTTTAAGAAGAAGATGGTAATCAGCGCCAGAGCAAAAAAGATCAGCGCCCAACCGCTCCAGCCCGCCGGCCCCGAGAAGACAAGGTTGGCTGCAAAGCCATTTAACAAGCCGGAACCGCCCAATTGCATCACAAAGAGGAGCAACAGAAAAAGCACAATGGCGATGGTTCCAAGTCTGCTCATGGTTTCAGGATCAAAGGGGGCGAAGCGGCGCCCATCGTCCTTTTGCTGAATGAAAAAGGCCAGCATGGCAAAGGCCAAAACCGCTTCAGCGCCAAGAAGAGTTGCGCCGATAAACGGCCAATCTTGGCTTTTGGCAAAGCTTATAAGGGTGATCAGCAAGAAAAAGGCGAGGGCCGTCATGGCCAGATAGACGCCGAAACGCCAGCGCATGGTCCAGACGAGGATGAGGGCCACAGCCCAGGTCAGCAAAAAGGGCCAGTGGAAGGGAGTTTGAAAGTCGAGCACTTCGGTGCCGGTCCAGATGGTCATGGCTATCAAGGCGACGGTCAGCGCGGCCCGGGACCATAACAGC
>WGBT01000363.1 GCA_015494185.1 Hyphomicrobiales bacterium
GTGCCTCGCTTACTTTCCAGCCGTTCATCACAACCGTTACCGGTTCAGTTCGCTCCCCCACCTTTTCCCCAATTTTGCCCAAGCAAAAAGCACTTAACCCGCATTGCCATTGGCTTTTTCATCCCCCGGCAACACGTAATCAGGCCCTTCCCATGGCGACTGAAAATCGAAACTGCGAAATTCCTGTGTCAACCGCACCGGCTCATAGACCACGCGTTTTTGCGCATCGTCATAGCGCACTTCGACAAAGCCTGTCAGCGGGAAATCTTTACGCAAAGGATGCCCGGAAAAGCCATAATCCGTCAAAATCCGCCGCAAATCCGGATGCCCGGAAAAGATCACCCCATAAAGATCGAAGGCTTCTCGCTCAAACCAGTTGGCCGCAGGAAACAGCTTGACAGCGCTTGGCACGGGCGTCGTCTCATCGGTGGCGAGTTTTACGCGAACGCGCAGATTCTGTTTGGGGCTGAGCAAATGATAAACCACGTCGAAACGCTTCGCCCGTTCAGGATAATCGACCCCGCAAATATCGATCAGACAGATAAATTGACAGCGCGGATCATCCCGCAAGAATTTCAACACCTCGAGAATGGCAGCGCGCGCCGCGGTCAAAGTCAATTCACCGAAATCATAACGCACCGCTTCGATCTTATCCCCAAGAGCATCGGCAATATAGTCGCCAAGCTCTGTCAATGTTTCATCCATAACTCAACCGCTCTTTTGCCCGGCGTCCCTACTCTAGACAAGACATTGTCTCAATCACGTTGGGGACATTGGCTATCGCTCAATCGTTCCACACCGGCGGATTTTCTTCTGTAACAACAGCACGCCATAGACCAATGCTTCCGCCGTTGGCGGACAGCCCGGGACATAGACGTCAACCGGCACAATCCGGTCACAGCCGCGAACCACGGAATAAGAGTAGTGATAATAGCCACCCCCATTGGCGCAGGAGCCCATCGAGATCACATAACGCGGCTCTGGCATCTGGTCATAGACCTTGCGCAGAGCAGGCGCCATCTTATTGGTCAGCGTGCCCGCCACGATCATCACATCCGATTGCCGGGGCGAGGCCCGCGGGGCGAAACCAAACCGCTCAAGATCATAGCGGGGCATCGAAGCCTGCATCATCTCCACCGCACAGCAGGCCAGACCAAAGGTCATCCACATCAGCGAGCCCTGCCGGGCCCAGTTCACCAATTGCTCGGAACTGGTCACGAGAAAGCCTTTGTCGGCCAACTCATCGGAAATCGCCGTGAACATCGCATCCGGTGCCGAACGGCCTTCACGGGGCGGTTCTCGAAGCAAGGCCTGATCTATCAAACCCGTTGCTGCAGGCGGTAACCTCAATCCCATTACATCCATCCCACGCATCAATCCCATCCATCAATCCCACTCAAGCGCCCCTTTGCGCCACTCATAAATAAAGCCAATGGTCAAAACCGCCAAAAAGACCATCATCGACCAAAAACCAAAGGCGCCAAGCTTGCCAAAGGCGACCGCCCAGGGAAACAGAAAGGCCACTTCCAGATCAAAAATAATAAACAGGATGGCGACCAGATAGAACCGCACGTCGAATTTCATGCGGGCATCATCGAAAGCATTGAAACCGCATTCATAAGCCGACAGTTTTTCCGGATCGGGTTTGCGGACAGCAACCAGGAAGGGAGCTACCATCAAAGCGAGCCCAATAAAACCCGCAACACCGATAAAAATCACGATTGGAAGATAGTCCGCCAACAGTGCATTCATAGACTCAGCCCTTCCTTCCCCCTTTCAGCTCTACGCGCAATTTGCTCCGCGCAATTCAGCACACACCAAGCCATTGGCATAAGTAGTCCCTGACTGGCGAACCGTTTTATCCGAGATTGCCGTGACTGCCATGCTTGGGACGCACCGAAACTTTGGAATTTCAGGGCGTTTATTCGGGCACTTCCGGCATTTGAGACGCTCAAACAGCGGCAGCAGTTTTCCTTCGCGAAACCTCTGAACCCTTCAGGCGTTCTTTACGGCTTAAATCTCTCAATTCTTTCTCGTGCGAAAGAAGCACCTCAGTAGAAGCATTCAACAGCTCTTCAACAAACCGATGAATGGCGGGAGTGACGGGACTCGAACCCGCGGCCTCTGGCGTGACAGGCCAGCGCTCTAACCAACTGAGCTACACCCCCTGCTTTTTGATCATCGATCAGATATTTTGATCATCGATCAGATAGATGATCACCTCACCCGGTCCGTGGTTTACGGCAAGCTGCGCCTCAAGTCAACACAGTTATGCCATTTGATGGCATTTAAACAGAGATGAAACCGTCAAAATTTTGGATCAAAAGCAAATTTCCTTTGAATTTGAACATTGCGGCCAAAGCCTCTTCAAAGCTTTGGCCGCGGCTCTCAATGTCTACTGAACGACGGCAGGGCAATCTTACTGATGCGCCAACACCGCCAACAGCAACAGCGCGACAATATTGGTGATTTTGATCATTGGATTGACCGCCGGGCCCGCAGTATCCTTATAAGGGTCCCCCACAGTATCACCTGTCACCGCCGCCTTGTGAGCGTCAGAACCTTTGCCGCCGTGATGACCATCTTCGATATATTTCTTGGCATTGTCCCAAGCCCCGCCACCTGCGGTCATGGAAATGGCAACGAACAGGCCGGTGATGATCACCCCCAGCAGCATCGCCCCCACGGCAGAAAATGCGTTCGATTTGCCAGCAACCGCCTCGATCACAAAGTAGAACACCAACGGTGACAAGACCGGCAGCAAAGAAGGCACCATCATCTCGCGAATGGCCGCCCGGGTCAACATGTCGACAGCACGGCCATAATCAGGCCGTTCTTCACCTTTCATGATCCCCGGTTTTTCACGGAACTGGCGGCGCACTTCCTCGACCACCTTGCCACCAGCGCGGCCCACGGCGGTCATCGAAAACGCGCCGAACAGGTAAGGCAACAGCCCGCCGAAAAACAGCCCCACCACCACATAAGGATTGGACAGCGAGAAATTCAGCGAAACATCCTTGAAATAGGTGAATTTATCGGCGTTGGAAATGAAATAATTCAAATCCTCCGTATAGGCTGCAAACAACACCAAGGCGCCCAGCCCCGCAGAGCCGATGGCATAGCCTTTGGTCACCGCCTTGGTGGTATTGCCCACCGCATCGAGCGCATCGGTGGTCTTGCGGACCTCTTCGGGCAACTCCGCCATTTCGGCGATCCCCCCGGCATTGTCCGTGACCGGCCCAAAGGCATCGAGGGCAACGACCATGCCCGCCAGCGCCAACATCGTGGTCACCGCAATGGCAATGCCAAACAGACCGGCAATCTGATAGGTCACAAGAATACCGATTATGATCACCAGCGCCGGCAGCGCCGTGGCTTCCAGCGAAACCGCCAGCCCCTGGATCACATTGGTGCCATGACCGGTCTGTGAAGCGGCGGCAATCGAACGCACCGGACGATAATTGGTACCGGTGTAATATTCAGTGATCACGATGATCAAGGTGGTCACCACCAGTCCGACAACCCCACACAGAAACAGGCCAAAACCGGTGAATTTCGTGGTCACGGTGCCGCCGCCCAGCAGTTGGGTCTTGGCCTCCAAGACGCTGTCCATGCCAATCAACAGTGAGGTCACAAGGTACAACGCCGCCACCGACAACAGCCCTGCGGCAATGAAACCACGGTAAAGGGCGCCCATGATCGAATTGCTCGCGCCTAGGCGGACAAAAAACGTGCCGATGATCGAGGTCACCACACAGGCAGCGCCAATTGCCAGCGGATAGAGCATCATCGAGGTCACCACGCTCTGACCGGCAAAATAAATTGCCGCCAGAACCATGGTCGCCACCACTGTGACCACATAGGTTTCAAACAAGTCCGCCGCCATGCCCGCGCAGTCGCCGACATTGTCGCCGACATTGTCGGCAATGGTCGCCGGGTTCCGTGGATCGTCTTCCGGAATCCCCGCCTCAACCTTGCCAACCAAATCCCCGCCGACATCGGCCCCCTTGGTGAAAATCCCGCCACCAAGACGGGCGAAGATCGAAATCAACGAGGCGCCAAAACCGAGCGCCACCAGCCCATCGACTACGGTGCGGTCGGTGCTCCCATAGCCCAACCCCTTGGTGAGCACGGTGTAATAAC
>WGBT01000364.1 GCA_015494185.1 Hyphomicrobiales bacterium
ATGGCGCCCTCCTGCCGTCCCTTGGGCTTCCGCGCATTTTTCCGCGGCGGTCATAGGCGGGAGGCCAAGGGGCGGCCGGGGATAGGTTGTTTAATCAGAGGTTCCTCGAGATCTCAAGACCTCGCTCGGGTCAGGGTTGCGGCGTATTTTTCCAATCGCTTTTGGATTTCCGGTTGCAGCGGTTCGCTGACGACATCGGCGAAGAAATCGGCAATCAGTTCATGGGGGCGGCGGTGTTTGGCTCGCCGCGGATCGGCCGAGTTCGGGCCTTGTTGGGGTTGTTGATTGACCCATTCCAATTGCACCGCATTGGGATAGATTTGACGCAGCCGGTTCATGGCATCAGGCACCGCGTTTCTGTCAAACAGGGAAAATTTGATGAAATCGTTGCGGTTTTCAGGGGCGGGTTGGTTCAGGACCTGATCGAAAGTCCCTTCAATAACTCGCATGCCCCGCGGGGCGGTCAAGGGCAGTTCCTCGATTTTTATTGCGCCCTTGCCATCGAGTTCGACAAGGGTGATGGATTTTTCAATATCGACTTCATCAAAACCATAGCGCATGATCGAGCCGGCATAGCGGATATGTTGGCTGCCAATGGCCTGAGCCCGGTGCAAATGGCCCAAAGCGACATAGTCAGCGCCATGAAAAACCGTCGATGAGACGGTTTCGATGCCACCGATGAGATCGAGGCTGCGTTCAGACTGAGAGGCGCGCCCTCCCTGAACAAAGGTGTGAGCGGTGATGATCCAGCGGGCCTGAGCGGGGATCTTGGCGCGGGCGGCTTCGATTTGGGCTTTCAAGACGTCTTGCGGAGAGCGCAGTTTTGCCGCTTGCTCGGCGCTGAAATAGCGCCGTGCGGTGAATATCTCCATATAGGGCAGGGCGGAAATCGCCACCTTGCCATGGTCGTCGGCAAGAATGAGCGGACGGCTTGACCCGGCGGGCACTCCATGGATCAAGGTGCGGTCCGAGTGATTGAGAACGCCGCCATAGCTGATCAACTCCCCCGAATCGTGGTTGCCGGCAATGACCACCAGTGCCGCAGTGCTCTTGGCGCGGAACCGTTGCAGAAAATCACTGAAAACTTCAATCGCTTCACGCCGGGGATTGGCGCGGTCGAAAATGTCGCCGGCAATGATGACAAGGTCAGGGGTTGTCACCTCGATATGATCAAGGATCTGGCCGAGAATGGCGGCCTGGTCTTCAAGGAGGTTGACTTGCTGAAAGACCCGGCCTAGATGCCAGTCCGCGGTGTGTAATATCCGCATCCATGCTCCGTTGCATTGATGGTGTGCTAAAGAGCCTCTGAATAAATTGCTGAACCCACCGCCTTCCTTGGCCTCTCGCCCATTTTCCACGGCAACCGTAGGCGGGGGGTCAAGGAAGGCTGGATTAGGTTGTTTGATTAGAGGCTCCTAAAGAACCTCCCCGGCTCAAGGGGAGCCTGCTTAGCAGATGCTGTCAAGGACCAAGTGTCAGGTCTGTTGAAAAGACGTGCTTGGTGGTCAAAGGCTGTTCTTGAGCCAAGATATAACGTCAGATCCGTCCTTACCTTCCATGATGAGCGTTTTTGCATTTCCGGCAAGTTTGTCAAGGGCGCTTTTAAGCGCCGCGAAGCGGTTTCAACCCTTGACAAACTTGCCGGAAATGCCTGTGTCTCACCATGGAAGGTAAGGACGGTTTTAGGCCGGAAGATGCTGCTTTGAAAACCCTGGAAAAGGTGTGGTGCTTTTTCAGTTCGCCCTTGTCATATTTCTACAGCCTTCTACGGCTCAGCCGTTCTTGTCTTTCCCTCCATTTCTCTTCTCTCAAGCCGTTTGTTTGGTGTTGTCAAACGGATCTTTGAGCAAGATCGTATCCTCGCGTTCAGGGGAGGTCGAAAGCAGATCAATGGGCACTTCGATCAGTTCTTGCACCTTTTCGACATAGGCGCGCGCGGCTGGGGGAAGGTCGGCAATTGCGCGTATACCGGCGGTGTTTTCGTGCCAGCCTGGAACTTCCTCATAGATGGGTTTGGCCCGGGCCTGGGCGCCGGATTCGGCGGGAAGATAGTCGATTCGGGTGCCATCCAGTTCATAGCCGATACCGATTTTGAGGGTTTCAAAGCCATCGAGCACGTCGAGCTTGGTGAGGGCAATGCCATCGATTCCCCCCATTTTGGCGGTTTGCCGCACCAGACAGGCATCGAACCAGCCGCAACGGCGTTTGCGGCCGGTGACGGTGCCAAATTCCGCCCCCCGTTCCCCCAGCCGGTTGCCGGTTTCGTCTTCAAGCTCGGTGGGAAACGGGCCGCTGCCCACGCGTGTCGTATAGGCTTTGGCAATGCCAAGGACATAGCCGATCGTGCCAGGCCCCACTCCGCTGCCGGTTGCCGCATTGCCTGCAACCGTATTGGAAGAGGTCACGAACGGATAGGTGCCATGGTCGATGTCCAGCAAAATGCCCTGTGCCCCTTCAAACAGGATCCGTTGGCCGCTTTTGTGCTTTTGGTCGAGAAGATGCCAGACCCGATCCACATAAGGGGTGATTTTGGGGGCAATGGCTTCGATCTTTCCGGTCAGCTCTGTGGCATCGATTTCCGGCACATCGATGCCGCGGCGCAAGGCGTTGTGATGAGCCAGCAACCGTTCGACCTTTCCGGGAAGGCTCGCCGGGTCCAACAGGTCCATGGCGCGAATCGCCCGCCGCCCAACCTTGTCTTCATAGGCGGGACCGATGCCGCGCCCCGTGGTGCCGATTTTTCCTTTTCCGGCCGCGCGCTCGCGCAGTCCATCAAGTTCGCGATGCACCGGCAGAATGAGGGCGGTGTTTTCGGCAATCCGCAAATTTTCACGGGTGATGGAAATGCCGCGGCTGACAAGTCCCTCGATTTCTTCCGTCAGGGCCCAAGGATCGAGCACAACACCATTGCCGATAACCGCCAGTTTGCCCGGGCGGATGATGCCAGAGGGCAGCAGCGATAATTTATAGGTCTGCCCCTCGATCACCAGCGTATGACCGGCATTGGCTCCGCCTTGAAAGCGGACGACGACGTCGGCGCGCTCTGACAGCCAGTCAACGATTTTCCCTTTTCCCTCGTCGCCCCACTGGGCGCCGACGACAACCACATTTGTCATCCTGCATTCTTCCCGTTCAAACCGCCCCGCTTTGAGCTCGTCTCATACTTTTCTTTGATGGCCTGTGCTGGCACAAGCCGACAGGTGTTATAGCGGCTTCCCGCTCCATATGCGAGCAGTTTTATGCGCACTGGTTCTATGAGTAGGACAAAGACGGGTGGATTGAGGGAGGGCGAGCCCTGGAAAAGATGATGGAAGGGAAGAAGTGTCACTTATTTGCAACGATTGTTGCG
>WGBT01000365.1 GCA_015494185.1 Hyphomicrobiales bacterium
CGGCAAGAGTTTGGAGCGGTAAGGCGCGCCAGCCTGAAAACTCACCGCCCGGCCGGTTTTCGGCGAGACAAAAGCCAGATTTTCACGCCTGCCTGTGGCCGCGCATTGGCTCAAATCGAGGCCAAAACCAAATTCGTCAAGCAACCTCAACTCAAAGCGCGCCAACAATTCCGCCAAGGTTTCAATGCCGCAATGGGTTTGGGCCACATCGAGGAGTGCGTCAAGACCGGCGAAAAGGTCCGGGTGAGGCTCACGTTCGGCCAACAGGCGGCAAAGTTCGCTTAGCGTATTGAGGACGGCAAGCGCTGCGGCATCTTCGATGAGCGCGGCCGCCCGTCCCGCGACCAGTTCCACTTGGAAAGTTCCCAGATGTTCCGGCAGGCGGGCGTTCCAGCGCACCATGACCCGGTTCCCAACCTGCAACACCGGGCGCAAGCGGCGGGAACGTCCACCCCGGACCAGCCCCAAATGCCGGCCATGATTGACGGTGAGAAGCTCGGCAATGATGCTGGTTTCACCATGACGGCGGGCGCCCAACACAATGCCCGTATCCTGCCAATGCATGTTTGCCCTCACCTCTTCTGGTTTGGACCGGTCCTTGTTGTTGGCTGGCGCGAAAAAAGCAAACAGCCCACGATAGAATGCAAAGACTATTCGTCATTGTCTGTGGAGCTTGCCGTCTAGTCGGTGAAATCCAGTCCCATATAGGCATAGCGTTCCGGATCATCGGCCCAGTTCTCCCGGACTTTGACAAACAGAAAAAGATGCACCGTGGTTCCCAAGAGCTCAGACAGTTCGCGCCGCGCCGCCATGGAAATCTGTTTGATCGTTTGTCCCCCCTTGCCCAACACGATCTTTTTCTGACTTTCACGTTGAACAAAAATGGTCTGCTCGATGCGTACACTGCCATCAGGCCGGGTCTGCCACTGGGTTGTTTCCACGGTGGACGCATAGGGCAGTTCCTGATGCAGCCTGAGATACAATTTTTCCCGGGTGATTTCCGCGGCCAGGAAACGCATCGGCGCGTCGCTGATCTCATCTTCGGCAAACAGCCAAGGTCCAAGAGGCATCCGGCTGGCAAGATCGGAACGCAGGTCATAAACCCCTTCACCTTTCAGCGCCGAAATCATATAGACCGCATCAAATTGCCGGCGCTGGGTGATTTCTTCTGTCAAAGCCAAAAGCTGTGGTTTTTTGACCTTGTCGACCTTATTCAGAGCAAGGATATGATTTTGCGATTTTTTCGGAAGTTGTTCCAGCAGACTTTCACTATCCGGATCTAGCCCCCGGGCCGCGTCGACCAACACCACCACCGCATCGGCATCCGCCGCCCCGCTCCAGGCAGCGGCCACCATCGCCCGGTCCAACCGCCGTTTGGGTTTGAAAATCCCCGGCGTGTCAACAAAGATCAACTGGGTTTGACCTTCGATGACAATCCCGCGCACGCGGGTCCGGGTGGTCTGCACCTTATGGGTGACAATCGAAAGCTTGGTGCCAACGAGCTGGTTCAGCAAGGTCGACTTGCCCGCATTGGGGGCGCCAATAAGCGCCACGAAACCACATCGCGTCGTGGGTGGCGATTGGGAGCTGGTTTGCTCTGGTTGTGGTGGCGTGTGTTCAGCCATTGGATTTCAACTTCCAAATCCCTTCGCGGATCAAAAAGGCCCGTGCCGCGGCTTGTTGGGCGGCGCGCTTGCTTCTGCCCCTGCCACGTTCAGGGGGTAAGTCTTTCACACGCACCTCAAGCTTGAAGCTCGGGGCGTGATCTGGGCCTGAGCGTTCCACTTCCACATAATGCGGAATAGGCAGCCCCCGCCCCTGTGCCCATTCTTGCAAAGCGGATTTGGCATCGGCATGAACCAGATCGGGTTCGTTCAAAAGCTTTTCCCATAGGCGCAAAATCAAGGCCCGCGCCGCCTCAAAACCGCCATCGAGAAAAATCGCGCCAAGAACGGCTTCGCAAGCATCGCCCAAAATGGTTTTTTTCATCTGACCGCCGCTGGCGCGTTCCGCCTGGCTCATGATGATGTAGTTGCCAAGTTCAATCTGGCGCGCGATGTCTGCACAGGTTTCCTTGCGCACCAGCTGGTTAAAGCGGCGCGCCAACTCGCCTTCGGCAGCATCGGGAAAGCGTGCCAACAGCGCCTCGGCAAGCACCAGCCCCAACACCCGGTCCCCAAGAAATTCCAACCGCTCATAATTCCAGCTCAGCGCATCGAGTGAGATGGCTTGATGTGCCTTTGTATCCGTAGTGGAAAATTGCGCCGCTTGAGAGACCTGTCTCTTATACACATCTGACGGTGCCGACGATA
>WGBT01000366.1 GCA_015494185.1 Hyphomicrobiales bacterium
AATGCGGAAACCAGAGCGGCCGCCGCGGCAAGATCTGCCGCCGGTTCAGAAATTTTCAGCCCGCCCGCAACGTTCAAATAGACATCATGAGCGCCAAACCGTAACCCGCACCGGGCATCGAGCACCGCCAAAATCATCGCCAAGCGATTGCTGTCCCACCCAACAACCGCCCGGCGCGGCGTTGCCAGATGCGAGGGCGCCACCAGCGCCTGAATTTCAACCAGCACCGGCCGGGTACCTTCGATTCCGGCAAAAACCGCCGCCCCCGGGGTTCCGTCGCGCCGCTCGCCAAGAAACATCTCGGAAGGATTTTCAACCTCGGCCAAGCCCTGATCACGCATCTCAAAGACGCCGATTTCATCGGTCGGGCCAAAACGGTTTTTGACCGCCCGCAAAATCCGGAAATTATGGCCCTGATCACCTTCGAAATAAAGCACCGTGTCAACCATGTGTTCGAGCACTTTGGGCCCTGCGATCTGGCCGTCTTTGGTGACATGACCAACCAAAATGAGTGCCGCCTTGGTGGCCTTTGCCAGCTGGATCAGCAATTGCGCCGCCGCCCGAACCTGGGACACCGTCCCCGGGGCTGAATCCAACCCGTCACGCCATAAAGTCTGAATGGAATCGATTACCACCAAAGCCACTTCTCCTTCGGCTTTGATGGTGGCAATGATATCGCCAAGATTGGTCGCAGAAGCGATCTTGACCGGTGACTTGTGAAGCCCCAGCCGTTTGGCGCGCAGACGGATTTGCCCCGGCGCTTCCTCACCGGAAATATAAATCGCCGTCTGCCCCGCCTCGGCAAGGGCGGCTGAGACCTGCAACAACAATGTGGATTTGCCAATGCCTGGTTCGCCCCCCACCAGCAAGGCGGATCCGGGCACCAGTCCCCCGCCCGTGACACGGTCAAGTTCTGCCATGCCCGTCAACTGCCGGGGCGGCTCGGGAATATCACTGTCCAACGATGCCAAAGCCAGCGGGGTGCCTTTGGCATCGTTGCGGCTTGCCGGAGCACCCGCCACCCCAAGCGCAGACCGTTCCTCGATGATACTGTTCCAACTGCCGCACGCCGCGCAGCGCCCCGACCATTTGGCCGTAACGGCTCCGCAATCCTGGCAGACATATTCCGATCCGCGCCGCGCCATCGCCTCGCCCTTTTTCGCCCTTTCCGCCCCTTCCGTTCTTGAAAAACGTCCCTGAAGGTTGCCTCAAGAACGATAGATCCGATGATAGCGGCTGCCAAGGCTGGTGAGCACTTCGTAAGCAATTGTCCCCGACCGTTCGGCTATTTCATCGATGCCCACATGCGGGCCGATCAATTCCACCATCGCCCCCCGATAGACCAGCGAATCAGGAATATCGGTCACATCGATCGTCAGCAGATCCATTGAAATACGGCCGATGACCGGGGCCAGAAGACCGTCAATATAGGCCAGGGCGCCGGGCTCGGTATCGCTGCAGCCAAGTGCCCGGGAAAAACCATCGGCATAGCCGACAAGAACGGTGGCAATCAGCCCGTCACGCTTCAAGGTGTAATCCGCGCCATAGCCGACCCGTTCCCCAGCCTTGACAGCGCGCACTTGGGCAATCGGGGCGGTGACCGAAACCACCGGCTTCATCGGGTTTTCCCCATGATTGATGGGACGTCCCCCATAAAGGGCGATACCGGGGCGCACCAAATCCAGATGATAGCGCGGCCCAAGCAAAATCCCTGCGGAATTGGCCAGCGAGGCCGGGGCTTGCGGCAGCTTGGCCCGCAACATATTGAACAAGGCCAGTTGTTTTTCGTTTTGCGGATGCTCCGGCGTGTCAGCACAAGCCAGATGGCTCATCACCAAGGTCAGCTCAAAAGCCTCAAAGATCACCGGATAAGAGGCCAGCACATCGACATCGCCAGGCTCCAGCCCAAGGCGCCGCATGCCAGTATCGATTTGCAGCCCGGCTGGGGCTTTGAGGCCTTGATCGGCACAGTAATGCGCCCATTCTTCGATTTCCGGCAGACTATTGAGAACAGGGCGAATCTGATTTTCGACAAATTGGGGGGCACTGCCGGGCGGTAAGCCGTTCAAGGTGTAAAGGGTGGCTTGCGGCATGATCTTGCGCAGTTGCAACGCTTCGTTCAAGGTGGCCACGAAGAAAGTTTGGCAGCCCGCCTCGGCAAGGGCTTGCGCCGCGGCCGCCGCCCCGATCCCATAACCATCGGCCTTGACCACACCGGCACATTCGGCCTTGGCCGCCACCGTATCCAAAGCCCGGTAATTACGCTTGAGCGCATCAAGATCGATCTCCATCACCGCCATCCCCGCGGGCCGCTCTGTTGGCCCCGGCCGCTCTGTTGGCCCCGGACGCTCGGTTGGCCCCGGACGCTCGGTTGGCCCCGGACGCTCGGTTGGCCCATGTGCGGCCGCCGTGACCTGCGAAGTGGGATTGTTGGCCGGCGAAACTTTGCGCTCTGGCACGATATCCGCGTCTCTTGGTAATTCCGTCACACCTAACCCATCCTTATTTTGCACCAGTGTTGCCCAGGTTGCATGGGACTGTTTTACAGCTTTTCGTTCCAATCCCCCTTTCCCATTGTATAGATTTTCTTCACAGCGACAACATGGCAACCCCAATTCTTATGGTTACTTTAATATGATGACATGAATTGAACATGTTCTTCAAACAGGCTAAAGCCTGTCCCGGCCGCATACGCCAGCGGCGATGAATTGGACCGATGCAGATGTATGGGCATGTGTATGGGCCTGGCCATGCCCGTTTTCGGGGGGAGGAAAAAACGGTGAAAAAATCAGCCTATCAGCAAGTGATAACCTTGATACTTGGCGGCCTTATCATGCTGCTTGGAACGATTGCCGTGCGTGCGGGGACCCTTGAAGAAGTCAAAAAACGCGGCCTGTTGATCTGCGGGGTAAGCCAAGGGTTGCCGGGCTTTTCCACCGTGGATGATGCCGGCCGCTGGACCGGTCTCGATGTCGATTTCTGCCGCGCCCTGGCCGGAGCCATTTTCGCCGATCCCAGCAAGGTGAAATTCGTCCCCCTCAGCGCCAAAGAACGGTTCACGGCTCTGCAATCGGGCGAAATCGATGTGCTGTCCCGCAATACCACCTGGACCATGGCGCGCGACACCGCCCAAGGCTTGAGTTTCGCCGGGATCATCTACTACGATGGCCAAGGCTTCATGGTGAACCGTAAATTGGGCATCACCAGCGCCTTAGAACTTTCCGGCGCCACGATATGCACCAATACCGGGACCACAACCGAACTCAATGCCGCCGATTTCTTCCGCTCGAAAAAGATGCCTTATGAAATCGTGCCATTTGAAAAATCTGATGAAGCCGTCGCCGCCTATGACAGCGGCCGTTGCGACGCCTATACGTCGGACACTTCAGGGCTTGCCGCGCAACGCCTGAAATTGAAAAATCCCGCCGAACATATTATTTTGCCTGAGATCATCTCCAAGGAACCATTGGGGCCCGCGGTCCGCCAAGGCGACACACAATGGTTCAATGTGGTCAAATGGGTGTTGTTCGCGCTGATCAACGCCGAGGAGCTGGGGGTGACACAAGACAATGTCGACGCCATGCTCAACAGTGATAGTCCGCCAATCAAGCGGCTGCTGGGCCTAGAAGGTCATTTCGGTGAAAAGATCGGGCTCGATGCTGCGTGGGCTGCCAATGCCATCCGTGCCGTGGGCAACTATGGTGAGCTTTTCGAGCGGAATGTTGGACGTGACTCCCCGTTGAAAATCTCTCGCGGGCTCAACCGTTTGTGGCGTGATGAAGGCCTGCTTTATGCGCCGCCCATCCGCTGATGGAGGGAAACATAGAGGGAGCAGGAAGGGGGAGCGCCGCGACAACAGAACAGAAGCACCGCAGCTTATCGTACTAAGATCGCACTAAGAAAAATAATCGATCTTGGAGGCACATGACATTTCGATCCATTTCGATGCCAGCAAAACCGGTGATTTGTGGACTGGTCCTGACGGTGATCATGAGCTTTATGTTCTTCCCCCAGATCCAAGTTCAGGCCCAGGCTGAGATCAGGATTGGCACCGTCAAAATCATGGGCGAAGACAGTGGCGGGGTTTCCGCAGCCGCAGTTGCCGGCGCGGTGCTGGCGGTGGAGGATATCAACAAAAACGGCGGGCTGCTTGGCCAGAAGCTTAAAATCGAACGCCATAAAGCGGCCTGCCACCCTCAAGCCGCGGCCAAACTGGCCCAAAAATTCAAACGCCGAAGCCTTGCGCTCGTGGCCAGCCATGGGTGTGATCGCGCCGCCCGTGCAGCGGCGGCGGTTTATGGTCATGACGGCCCGATTTTCATCTCACCGCTTGCGACCCATCCAAGCTTTACCGATGAAAATGGTTATCGTATTTTCCGCCTCGCCGGGCGCGATGATCTGGAAGCCTCGGTCATCGCCTTGTTCCTCTCCCAATTCTATACAGGCCGCCGCATTGCCATTCTTTATCAAGACACGCCCTCGCACAAACATTTTGCCTCGGGGCTGCGCCAGCAAATCCGCGCCATGGCAGTGCAAGAAGACCTCTTCAAACCGCTGGCCTCCAAGCCTGCAGAAGTCACCAAAGAACTGCGCGATCAGAAGATTGGTGTTGCGGTTGTCAGCGCCGGGCTGGAGGCAACCGCCAAGCTGGCCAAAGCGCTGCGTGCCGCGGAGCTGACGGTGCAATTGATTGGCCGGCGCCATATCGGCTCAGACCATTTCCGGCAAATGGCGGGGGCGGCTGCCGAAGGTATCATTCTGCCCCAACGGCTGCATCCGCGCGACATCCCTTCAGCCCGTTCCCTTTTGCCACATTTGCAAAACTATTCCCAGCACGCCGCAGCAGCCTTTGTTGCCGCCTATGCAGGCATTGAAGCTTGGGCTGCAGCGGTCCGGGCGGCGGGGCGTTTTGAGCCTGCCGCGGTGGCGTTGAAACTACATGAAATCGAACTGGCCACCAAAGCTGGGAAATTCCGTTTTGATATCAAAGGGGATGCCACCTTGCCGCCCTTTGCCATCTATCAATGGCAAGGTAAGCAATTGAGCTATCTGCCGCCGCCATCGGCGCATTCTTGTCCCCGTCCTCCTGGACGGCTGAAAAAACTCAACCCTCAGGCGCTTTAAGAAACCTCGAATCAAACAACCTATCCCACCACCGGAGAAACCCTGCCGGAAATTGCCGGTTCCTGCCTTGCCTTGCATTCCATTTTTCAGGGGGGCATTTTTTCAGCGGGCAATCGCCTTTCAGCCTTGCAACTTTTCATCGCTATCAATGCAGCGTATGGGGTGTTGTGGTGTTGCAATCGAGCAATGCACAAACCGCAGCATCGATCGAACGGGTATCGTGCAGCACAATATCTGGCCCATAAGTTTCCACAGGTTCAATGGAATAGCCATAGCTGACCGCAATGATTGGCAACCCAGCCGCCTGCGCAGCCATAATATCGACTTCACTGTCGCCGATCACCACCGAACGGCTGGGATC
>WGBT01000367.1 GCA_015494185.1 Hyphomicrobiales bacterium
AGCCCACAAAGCTCGCCCAAGCGCCCCCTGAAAATCAGAGCTCTTCGGTGGTATTTTGGTGCTATTCCCCTTAACGGCTCCCACCATGAGTGATAAGATATTGCCACGACAAAATTTTACAATGAGGTCATAAAGATGACAGCTGCGCACACCCCCAAGCTTTGCCGCCGGGACTTCATGGCATTGGCCGGAGCAGCCGCTTTGACCGGGACAACCGGTCTTGCTGCCCCGCTCTGGGCACAAGGGCAAATCGCATCACTTACGGTTGGCGATATGACGATCAAGATATTAAGCGATGGTCATATGCTCTTGCCAGCCTCGATGTTGGTACCCACGGCGCCCAAAGACAAGCGGGCGGCCGCTTTACAACAAGCCGGCTATTCAGGAAAGACCATTAAACGCGCGGTCAATGTCACCTTGGTCAAAACCCCCAAAGACTTGATCTTGATCGATGTTGGCGCCGGCCCCGCCTTCATGAGCACCACCGGCCGGCTTGGTGAGGCGTTGGACGAAGCCGAGATCGACGCGGAATCCATCACCAAAGTCATCTATACTCATGCCCACCCGGATCATCTGTGGGGCACGGTCAATGATTTCGACGAACTCTCCTTCCCAAACGCCGAATATTTCATCTCTGGGACTGAATTTGACTGGTGGATGGCGGAAGACGTCTTGAAAAAACTTCCCACAGACCGGAAATCCTTTGGACTTGGCGCCCAAAGCCGGTTGCAAGCCATCAAAGACCGGGTGAAACGCATCAAGCCAGGTGATGAGGTGGTAACAGGCATTCGCGCAGTCGATACGTCGGGGCATACGCCGGGGCATTTGTCTTTTGAAGTTGGCGATTCCAAGAGTTCCGTCTTGATCGTTGGAGACGCGCTTATTGACGCCGTGATCTCCTTTCAATATCCGCAATGGCGATCAAGCAGCGACTATTTCAAGGACAAGGCGGTAGCGACGCGCAAACGGCTGCTGGACCGGCTGGCGAGTGATAAGATCCGGATTGTCGGCTATCACCTGCCCTTCCCGGGCATTGGTTTCGCCGCCAGAAAAGACGGAGCTTACATCTTTGAGCCTGCGGCCTGATCCCCTTGTAGCTGAACCTGTTCCGGCCTGTTGCTCCTTGGCTCAGGCCAGATCGGTCTGCCAATTGTAAGGTAATGGGAATCTCTCCCAAAACACCAAAGGCCTCCAAACATCAAAGCCCTATGTCAGACCAACGGCCTCTGACCTTGGCAAGTTATGATCATGGGGGGTACGAGGGGGGCTACGAGCCCAATTGCGGCGCGTGTCCCCTTCCCCCTCTTTTACGCCTTTTTCGCTATCTTCATATCATCTTGGCCAACGACAATCGCCGCCCCCCAACCACTTCAGATCAAGTTCCCAGTATGGCCATGGCGGCGTTGATCCCCCCTTTATTGTGGGGAATGTCCGATAAGCCCAGCGCCATTTCGACCCCGGCCAAGGCCCCGAGCACAGTAAGGTCATTCTGATAGCCCAAATGTCCGATACGAAACACTTTGTCGGCAATCTTGCCAAGTCCCGCCGCCAGCGACATGTCATATTTCTCCAAGACCAGGGCGCGAAACTTATCTGCACTATAGCCATCCGGCACGCGGACCGCGGTGACCGCTGCGGAATGCTCGCTTTCCTTGATGGATTGAATTTCCAACCCCCAAGACCGCACCGCTGCCCGGGTGGCGCGGGCAAGGCGTGCATGACGGGCAAAGACATTCTCAAGCCCTTCCTCGAGCAACATGTTCACCGTGACCCGCAAGCCGTTGAACAGTGAAACCGGCGGGGTATAAGGATAAAAGCCGGTTTCAGCGGCCTCAAACATCGGCGTCCAGTCGAAATAGCCCTTCGCCATATTCGAGCTTTCTGCCCTTTGGCGCGCTTTCTCGCTGACCGCCAAAAACGACAGGCCCGGCGGCATCATCAGCCCTTTTTGGGAACCGCAAATCGCCAGATCAACCCCCCATTCATCCATTCGGAAATCAGTTGCGCACAGTGAAGAGATGGTATCGACAAACAACAATGCATCATGACCGGCCGCGTCAATCGCCTGACGAATCGCGGCAATGTCGGAAGTTACTCCGGTTGAGGTTTCGTTATGGGTCGCAAACACCGCCTTGATCCGCCCTTCACGGTCGGCGCGCAATTGATCCTCCACCTTGGCCGGATCGATACCAGTGCGCCAATCGCCGGGAATCTCGATGACATTGAGCCCAAGCCCTCGGGCATTCTTCCCCCACAAGGTTGAGAACATGCCGACTTCAGGGATGAGAACACTGTCACCAACAGACAAAGTATTGGTGGCCGCAGCCTCCCATGCTCCGGTACCGGAAGACGGATAAATCAAAACCGGCTGTTGGGTTTTGAAAATCTTTTTCAAATCGGCGCTGATCCCCCGGGCCAGATCCGCAAATTGCTGACTGCGATGATCAAGCATCGGCATCGACATTGCGGCCATGGCCTCATCTGGAACCACAGTCGGGCCTGGGA
>WGBT01000368.1 GCA_015494185.1 Hyphomicrobiales bacterium
ACCACTTTCGCCCAGGCGAGTTGGGCTTTCATCCGCTGCCGAAAATCCCTGATATTGATCCCCATCTGTTTTGACAGCAAAGTCTCGAACTGATGACGGGTGAGCGGTTTGCCGGTCTTTTTGTTCTTGTTGCGCTTGGCCATGGCCTCCATCCGGGCATCAAGATCATCTTCGGAGATAACGATATTCAGCCGTTTTGCCTCTTGCAGCCGCAAACGCTCTTCAATCAGCTCTTCGATCACCGCCTTGCGAAGTTTTTTGGACTTCAAGAAGGAACGTTTGACTTGACGTCTGATCCGAGCGACGAATTGCTTCTGCAGGGCCAGCGCTTCCTCCCGCGAACGTGGCCGCTTCTCCATCAAAAACGCCCGCCAGCGCTGTTGGGTTTGCTGCGATTTGAAGACCTTGCTCAATCGATCCCGCAAGGCTTTGGAATTGACCAGGTTCAAAGCCGCGCGCTGCTGAATGTCATAATGGGTGATCGGTTCGTCATTGACCAACACCGCAATGGATTGCGGCGCCGCCCATGAAGGGCTTGCCCCTACAAAAAAAGCCCCCACGCCCGCCAATATCATCAAGAATGTCGCAAAAAGGCGCTCCCTCAGCGGCCTAAACAGCCAACGGCCAACAGTTGATTTTGCCAAAAAAACGATCATGATGACGTCCTGCTAAAAATGAGCTCAAGGGCCAGCTCGGCCAATTGGGACAGCGGAATATCCCCCAAAAAACCAGACCTAAAATGGCCAATTGAAGAATTTTTTCTTCTTCCGCCTCTTGCGGCGCCGATATTTCCGATAGCTGCGGCGCTTGTTGACTTTCGGCTGATTATAAGGATCGAGCTGTTCCGTATTTTCGGCCAAGCGCGCCTTTTGTGCCAGCGAAAGTTGCCGCAACCAAACCTCATTTGGAATACCGTCACGGTCGGTAACGATCACCGAGGCTTGCCGCCATGACCATTGCGCCGCCTGATCCCCCTGTTTCAAGGGTTCAATGGAAAGCACTTTGCGGCGGCGCAAATCGACAATACTCACATAAATCTGTCGTTGCGCTTTCTTTCCTCCAATCCGGCCAGCATCATAACGCAGCAAACCAATTCCCCGATACCGCCCCCGAAGCACCTCCCAATTCAGGACCTTGGGTTTTCCCTCCCCATACATTTCCAAATCAACATTTAATTTCGGATAACGCTTATTCGTGGCAATAATTCGCCCATCTTCAAGGGTCTTGATCTGCCAGCCTTCAGGCGGCTCATCGGCAACCACAGGCGCCGGCGGCAGTTCCGGCAAGGCTGCGGGGATATAAGGGGGAGGGAGCGGGTCTTGATCCGCCGAAACGGCTGAAGGCGATACGGCGCCAGTAGTTGGCCCGCCAGCGGCTTGCGCCCCTGTCTCTTCCGTCCCCCCCTGCTCTTCCTCAGCTGCAGCTTCTGCGGCCGCCGCAGCGGCCGCCGCAGCAGCCGCGGCCTGCCTGGCGGCCCGTTCGGCCATGATCCGCTCGGCTTCCTGAACCATCTGAGAAATCAGCCGCCCGAGTGCGGTGCGGGCGGCGGCAAATCGTGGATCGAGTTCAAGAGCCTTGCGATAAGATTCTTCAGCCTGCCGGCGCCGATCAAGCCGCTCAAGCGCCTGACCTTGAATAAAATAAGCCTCAACCCGTTTGGGATCGAGTTGGAGAGCGCGCTTGATATCCGGCAACACTTCCTCGGCCAAGCCCAAACGCAAATTGAGCTGTCCCCGCAGCACCAGACTGTCAACATCCTGATCGTTCAATTCGATCGCCTGGCTGAGATCATCAACCGCCTGCCTGTAACGCTTCAACCTATAATGGATCTTGCCGCGCATGGCATAGGCTTGCTGCTCATCGGGCGCCAACTGGATCACTTGGCTTAAATCAGCCAAGGCCTGCGACATTCGCTTGAGTTCAAAATAGGCTTCGGCACGGGCTAGATATACCTCCGCCGTCCCCCGACCGGCATTGATCACTACCGATAGGTCTCGTACTGCGTCCGCAAACCGGTCGAGTGCCAAATAAGCCTGCCCTCGCCCTTCGTAAGCCTTGTAAAACAGGGGGGTGAGACTGATCGCCCGGGAAAAGTCGCGAATCGCAGCATAGTATCGTTTTTCAGCGCGGTGAATCTCCCCACGCCCGGCAAATGGCACCGCATTATTGGGTAAAAATTTAATGGCTTTGCGATAGTCTTCGATAGCGGTGCGGTATTGTTTCAGATATTGTTCTGCATTGGCGCGATTGTTATAGGCGGCGGCGTAATCGGGCAGCAAAGCAATCGCCCGATTAAAATCGGCAATCGCTTCTTTGGCGCGGCCCAACTCCAAAAATGTGTTGCCGCGGTTGTTATAGGTAAGCGGATATTTGGGATCGGCGGCAATCGCCTGGTTGAAATCTTCCATGGCAGCATCAAACCGTTTCAACCGCCATTTCGCCACACCGCGGTCATTGAGAATCTTGGCCCGGCGCTGGTTCGTCATATTACTGTCAGAACCAAGGGCCAGATCGTAAAAATGGATTGCCTTGAGGAATTCATTGCGCATCAAGGCGGCGCCGCCTCGCTGAATGTTCAACAGGGTTTGGCTGGCGGCCTGCGCAAGTTGCGCCCCTTGGACCAGAGTCCCCAAACCGACCACGCCCACTGCACAGGCGACCGTCAATCTCCAAAGCCGTCTTCTGCCTTGTCTTCCACGATCCTGTGCAAAAACTGAGCCGAAGCCCAAAGGACCTTTTTTTTTCTCAGCGTTGCGCAAATTTTCTCCCTCTCATCCCTCTGCCTCTGCCTCTGCCTCTGCCCCTGCCCAAGTCCTTTGCCATTCCCAACCAAGCCATACACGCTTTGGACCTTGATCACCGGCTTTCAGCCAGGTGTTTTGGGCTTCTGGCTTTGTCGTTGGAGCTTGCCTTATCCATCCATTGGCTCGACGTTTAGAATCGGGGAATACTATAC
>WGBT01000369.1 GCA_015494185.1 Hyphomicrobiales bacterium
GTCAGACAGTACCACATCAGCCCCCCCTTCAGGTAACAAAGCCTTGATCCGTGCTGGCGCCTGCGCCTCATCGAAATCAAGCTGCATGGTGATCACACCAGGAATGGGCTCTATTTCATTGATATCGATGGCAATCACCTGCCCGCCGCCGCGATCACCACAGCGCACACGCTGACAAGCAATCTGCGACCATCCCCCCGGTGCGGCCCCCAGATCAACAACGCAGCGCCCCGGCTTCAGCAACTTATATTTGTCATCGATCTCGCTGAGTTTGAACGCCGCTCGGGAACGCAACCCCTGTTCGCGGGCAGCAATCACATAAGGATCATTCAACTGCCGCTGCAACCAGCGAGTCGACGACAATTTACGGCCCCTTGCGGTCTTCACCCGCACATTGAGCCGCCGGCTTCCCCCAGATGTCCCGCTGGCTTTTGGTTTGGGGCGTTGCAGCTTACAAATATGACTGGAACAACGTTTGGATTTCCGGGTTTTCCGCGCCATCTTTGGCCGTCCGTCATTTCATTGTATCGATCGATTGTCTTCGGTGGGAAACACACCACAAGCGCGCTCGCTTCCTTCACCCCCCTATCGACGAGGATGCAGACGGCTGCGGCGGCGCGGCGGCATCATGCCGGCATCCTCGGCAATCATGGTTGCAAGTATTCCTTCACGCAATCCACGGTCGGCAACACGAATATGCTGGCTGGGCCAAATGCGCAACAGCGCTTCCAAAATCGCACAGCCTGCCAACACCAGATCGGCGCGATCCGAACCAATACAAGGTTGTGCAACCCGCTCTTGATAGCCCATACGCACCAGACTGCTGGAAATATTTTTCACATCATCCACATGCATGAAACAGCCATCGACCCGGCTGCGATCATAGCACGGCAGTCCCAGATGCACCCCCGCAATCGTCGTCACGGTCCCCGAGGTTCCCAATAAATGGGCATCACGTCCCTTCAGCCGCTGGTTCATGCAATGGGTCTTCTCAAAACGTTCGAGAAGTTCCATCACATAACCCACCATCTCTTCAAAGATGCGTGGCGTGACTTCCCGGCCGCCAAATTTCTCTCCCAATGTCACGACACCAACCGGAAGGGAGGTCCAGCAGGCGATACAGTCCGTAACTTCCAGACGGTCATGCAAAGACCGGCGCCAATTCTTGGTCCGGCGCGACAAGTCGAGCCAAATCAACTCCGAAGAGCCCCCGCCAATATCGAAAACCAGCGCATATTGATTATCACAATCCAACAGCGAAGCGCAGCCGGACACCGCCAGTTTCGCCTCGGTTTCACGGCTGACGATTTCCAACTCAAGCCCGGTTTCTTCACGGACACGGGCAATGAATTCGGCGCTGTTTTCCGCCAGCCGGCAAGCTTCGGTGGCAATCAGCCGGGAGCGATGGACTTTAACGCGGCGCATTTTCTCGGCACACACCCGCAATGCGGCCAAGGTGCGTTCCATCGCCGCTTCAGATAATTGCCGCGAATCCGCAACCCCTTCCCCCAATCGGATAATGCGTGAAAACGCGTCAATCACCTTGAAACTGCGCCGCGATGGCCTGGCAATCAACAACCGGCAATTATTGGTGCCAAGATCAAGCGCCCCATAAGTACGAAGCTCACGCCGCTGACGGCGCTTCCCAAACCGTTTTGAGCGAAGGGAGGAAGTGTTTTTTGTTGAACCGTTTGCCGGCTTTTGAGAAGAACGCGTTTGGGAACGCGGCATTGCCATTTCCCTATTTTGCGCCCCATTCAGCTGACGATTGGCGTGATTTTGCTGGGAAGAGAATAATCCAGACCGTTGTTGCCCAAGCTCTTGCTCTTGAACGGCAGAACGGATAGACAGCGAAGCCCTCTGGTGCCCGCCTCGCCGTTTGACCTGCTCTTCGGTCAAGCCGCTTTTGAGGCCCCCCCCCTCTCCCTCATTTTGAGCCCTCTCATTTTGAGAATGATGACCGCCGACTTTCGAATCACACATAATTCAATGTCTCCAGCGCCTGGTCTGGCTCGACGTGAAACGAAAATCCTGGGCATTGTTGGCTGATCAGCTGATACCAGCTAAAAACCAAGCAACAAGCTTTTTGCCAAGCTCGCCTACTCGCTCACCCCTGGAAAAACGTTCACGGACCCCTTCAAGCGTCTGTTGCTGGAATCGAACTTAAACTGAGTTTAGCAGGTTGATCAGCAACGCGAAAGGGCTGAAAA
>WGBT01000370.1 GCA_015494185.1 Hyphomicrobiales bacterium
CTATTATACCGTTGGTATGATACCTCGGTATGATTTCATAGAAGAAACACGGTCTTGAAAAAACAATCCCCCGCCGGAAGCCCCGGCGAGGGAAGAGACATCATTGATATCATTGGCCCCGATATTGGCCACGATCACCAAAACGGTTAGCGCCAATTGACCACAACCGAGGTTCTCGAGTGTCAGAACAGTCTAGTGTGCGGCTGGTGCGCCAGCTCCCCAGACATAAATCGCAGCAAACAGGAACAGCCAGACGACGTCAACGAAGTGCCAATACCAGGCCGCCGCCTCGAAACCAAAATGCTGCTTTGGAGTGAAATGACCCGACATGGCCCGGAACAGAACCACCGTCAAGAAGATTGTCCCAATGATCACATGGGCACCATGGAACCCGGTGGCCATGAAGAAGGTTGAACCGTAAATATGGCCCCCATAGGAGAAATTGCCATGCAAGGCGTGGCTATATTCGTAAGCTTGCAGTGCCGTAAACAGCAGCCCCAGCAGAATGGTCAACACCAAGCCCCAAATCAACCCTTTACGGTTGCCATGAACCAGCGAGTGATGCGCCCAGGTCACGGTTGTCCCCGAGGTGAGCAGGATCAGCGTGTTGATCAGTGGCAGTTCCCAGGGATTGAACGTCCCTTTGAAGAAACCTGAAACATTGGCCTCGGTTTCCTCAACTGGAACCGGTGGGAATTGGCCGCCAAGCAAGGCATCACGCGCCACTTGGCCAAGTTTGTCGCCATGACCATCGGTCCAAACCTCGCCTGGGAACAAGGCGACATCGAAATAAGCCCAGAACCAGGCGACAAAAAACATCACTTCAGAAGCAATGAACAGGATCATCCCATAGCGTAGATGCAACTGCACGACCGGGGTGTGATGGCCCTTGTGTTCGGCTTCATCGATCACATCGCGCCACCAAGCAAACATTGTGACCAAAACGCCCGACATCCCGGCAATGAAAATCCACGGTCCAGTGATCCCGAAAACCCCCTCGCCGTCATTCATGCTTTGCATCAGAACGATCAGCCCGAATGCTGCGAAAAAGGCCGACAAGCTGCCAATCAGCGGCCAAGGGCTTGGATCGACCAAATGGTAGTCATGTGTTTGTTCTGCGTGTCCATCCGCCATGTTTTTTTAACTCCGTCTCTCCCCGTCCCACCTGGGACCCCTTATTGGTTTATTTTTTTGGTTTATTTTTGCTCGTTTTATTTCTTTATTTCTCAACAAGCTCTCAAGCTCTTTAAGGCTCAACAACCCATTTTAGCCATTGAATAATGTGCTTTGTGCGCCTTGGATCCAAACGCCTATTTCGCCAATCCAATCAAGTAGCTCCTGCCGTAGCACCTGCCAAACGGCATCAGGACTGATCTTTGTGTATGACTTGATCTGGTTTGCCCTGCGCCACGTTCCCCTTGTTTCGTTGAGGCTTTCCATCGATTGGGAAGAACGTATAAGACAAGGTGATCTCTTGAATCTTTTTGGTATCAGGATCCTTGACAAAATCTGGATCAATGAAAAAGGTGACCGGCATATCAACACTTTCGCCGGGCTTGAGTTCCTGTTCTGTAAAACAGAAACACTCAATCTTGTTGAAATAACTGCCTGCCGCTACCGGCGCGACATTGAACAAGGCCGACCCTTTGACGGTTTTATCTGAAAGATTGGTCGCTTTATAATAAGCTAGCCCCGTATCACCAATTTTTAGTTCCATTGAATATTGAGCCGGCTTGAATTTCCATGGCAGAGATTTCGATGTATTGGCATCGAAATAAACTGTGATCGTGCGATCCAACACCTTGCTGGGCGCCGATTCAGCGCGTTTTGTGGTCCCGCCATAGCCAGTGACCTGACAGAACAGCTGATAAAGCGGTACGGCCGCATAGCTCATCCCAACCATCCCAAGGGCAATTCCCCCCACAATAGCCGCCACCAAACCATGACGCGGCTCACGTGATCCGGACTGGGAAGGCGTTACCGTTTGTTTGGGACTTTCAGGATGATTTGACTCTTTCATCTTGTTCTCTCTGAGATTTCGCGCTCCGGGGTGGTGAAGTCACTCCTTAACTGCTCTCTGGTTCTTGTCCACGCTGGACATTCTGCGCAGCGCGGTATGATCTTTTAAGGCTTTCTGTAATCTTGACCATTCTCGACTATTCTGGCCTCTTGCCTCCCCAGCCATGCCTGTCAAGTCTTGTGGCTTAAGCCGACTATTCTGAAGCAGCAGGACGCGTAAGCGGTGTTTTTTGCGCTTGCAGATGTCCCGGAACAGCTTCTTGTCCTGGAACACTTTGCACCCTTTGCGCCTGGTCTGCTGGTTTGTGACGTTGTAACATTCGGTCCCCTAGACGGACATAAGTCACCGCCATAAACAGAAAGGCCATGGCGGCAACTGCCCAAGCCGTGGCAAGAACACGGCCCCGGCGTTGTTTGACCTGTTCAGGTGTCAGGGGCGTGAATTCTTGCTCTGGATGTTGTTGCTTCGGGATTGGCTCAGCCATAGATACCTCCACCCAAGGACCATAAATTCATATCCACTAAGAGATGCTCAACGAGCAGGACCGCAAATAAGGCAAATAAATAGAAAATTGAATATAAGAACAGAGCTTTGGCGGCCTTGTCCGCCGCCGCCCCTTGGCGAAGAGTAAAGACCTGCCAAACGTGATACAGGAATTTCCCGCCAAGGATGACCGCGGTCACACCGTAAAGCCAGCCTGCAAACCCCATCCCAATGGGATGCAAGACAACCGGCGCCAATGTCAATGGGACCAGCAGAAGACTATAGATGAGGATTTGACGCCGTGTCTCATCGGGCCCGGCAACGACTGGCAACATCGGCACGCCAACGCGTTCATAGTCCCGTGTCCGGTAAAGTGACAAGGCCCAGAAATGGGGCGGCGTCCACATGAAAATGATCAAGAACAGAACGATACTTTCGAGGCTGACACCGCCGGTCACAGCACCCCAGCCAATCATCGGCGGAAACGCCCCCGCAGCCCCGCCAATCACGATATTCTGCGGAGTCCGGCGTTTCAGCCACATGGTGTAAAAAAAGACGTAATAGCCAATCGTCAAGGCCAGTAAACCTGCCGCCACCCAGTTGACGGTAATACCGAGAAAGATCACCGAGGCAAAAGACAAAAAACTGCCAAAGGCCAGCGCCTCTTGCGGTGTGATCTTCCCCCGTGGGATCGGACGGGCCGCCGTGCGTTGCATCTTGGCGTCGATATCCGCATCATACCACATATTCAAAGCCCCAGACGCCCCCGCGCCCACGGCAATGCAGATCAAAGCTGTCAAGGCGATGACCGGGTGAATGTGCCCTGGAGCTGCAACCATTCCGACGAGCCCCGTAAAGACCACAAGCGACATCACCCGCGGTTTTAGCAGCGCGATAAAATCGCTCACCGTACCATCGCCGCCTAATGTCGTCTCCTTTGTGCGGCCTTCCTTTGCGATGTGCATGGTTATGTCGCTCATCGTTCAACCTTTAGATTAATCGCGCAATTCACTCGATCAACAAATTCGCCGTTGCATTTAGGTAGGGCAGGCCCCAGCGGATCGGCCGGGACCTGCTGTTCTCCGCGCTACTTAAAGCTTGGAATGTTTTCAATGGCGTGGAAGGGCGGAGGCGATGGCAGTTTCCACTCATAGGTGGTGGCCCCTTCACCCCACGGATTATCGCCCGCCTTGCGCTTGGCCGCAAAAGCTTGGAAGACCCCAAACAGGAAGACCAACACCGAGAAGGCCCCGAGATAAGCCCCCAACGAGGAGATATAGTTCCACGGTGCAAATTCATCCGGATAATCGGCATAACGGCGTGGCATCCCGGCAAGGCCCAGGAAATGCTGCGGGAAGAAGGTGACGTTCACCGCAATGAAGGTCAACCAGAAATGCAGCTTGCCGATAAATTCGGAATACATATAGCCCGACATTTTCGGGAACCAGTAATACCAGCCGGCAAACAGGGAGAACACCGCCCCAAGCGACAGCACATAGTGGAAATGAGCCACCACATAATAGGTGTCATGCAGCGACCGGTCGACACCGGCATTGGCCAACACCACCCCGGTGACCCCACCGATTGTGAACAGGAAGATGAAGCCCACGGCCCACAGCATCGGCGTAGTGAAGCGGATCGAGCCGCCCCACATGGTGGCAATCCAGGAGAAGATTTTCACTCCCGTGGGCACCGCGATCACCATGGTGGCGAAAACGAAATAGGCTTGGGTGTTGACCGACAGCCCCGCGGCATACATGTGATGGGCCCAGACGATGAAACCAACCGCCCCAATCGCCGCCATTGCATAAGCCATCCCAAGATAGCCAAAGACCGGCTTCTTCGAGAAGGTCGCAATCACGTGGCTGATGATGCCAAAGCCCGGCAGAATGATGATATAGACTTCTGGATGTCCGAAGAACCAGAACAAATGCTGGAAGAGCAACGGATCACCACCGCCAGCGGGACTGAAGAAGGTGGTCCCAAAGTTACGGTCGGTCAGCAACATGGTGATCGCCCCCGCCAAAACCGGCAAGGCCAAGACCAGCAGGAAGGCCGTGACCAGGATCGACCAGACAAACAATGGCATTTTGTGGATGGTCATCCCCGGCGCGCGCATGTTGAAGATGGTGGTGATGAAGTTGATCGAGGACAGGATCGATGATGCCCCGGCCAAATGCAGCGACAGGATGGCGAAATCCATCGCAGGTCCCGCCGAACCCGTGGTCGAGAGAGGGGCATAGATGGTCCAGCCGCCGCCAGCGCCATTGCCGCCGCCGTCACCTTCCACAAACATCGACAGGATCAACAGCAGCAACGCCGGTGGCAACAACCAAAACGAGATGTTATTGAGCCGCGGAAAGGCCATGTCCGGCGCCCCAATCTGCAACGGTACGAACCAGTTGCCAAAGCCGCCAAACAGTGCCGGCATGATCATGAAGAAGATCATGATCAACCCATGCGCCGTGGTAAACACGTTGAAAGCATGGGGGTCCCCAAAAATCTGCATCCCTGGCTCGGCCAGCTCCATTCGCATTCCGATCGACAAAAAGCCGCCGATCAGACCGCCGATCAGGGCGAAAATCAGATAAAGCGTCCCAATATCTTTGTGGTTCGTCGACATCAGCCAGCGGGCGGCAAAGCCCGGCTTATGGTCATGATGCACGGCTTCCGCATGTGCCATAACGATTTTCCTTCAGGTTTATTCTTCCCCGGCCCAACCGGGTTTTATTTGCAAACTCTTGCTCAATTCGCACTTCAAGCGATTCTTGCTTCAAGGCGCTCACACGCCAGTTGTTCTTTTAATGCTTATTTTGAAGCTCCCTTAATTCGGGCCAACTTTATTTTGACGATACTTGTTTCGAGGCGGCTTCAGCCATGGCCATACGGCGTTTGGCGAGATCGGCCGCAGCCTGTTTCAAGACCTCTTTGGCCTTGTCCTCATCTTCTTTGATGGCCGCCAGCCATTTTTTGTAGACCGGCTCACTGACCACCCGCACCTCGATGGGCATGAAGGCATGGCGCACCCCACAAAGTTCGGAGCACTGACCATAATAGACACCTTCCTTCTCCGCCCTGAACCAAGTGCGCAAAACCCGTCCCGGCACAGCATCCAGTTTCACGCCAAAGCTTGGCACCGTCCAGTTATGCAACACCCCATCCACGGGCGCGGTAATCAGAACTTCGACATTCTTGTTGACCGGCACCACCATAGGATTGTCAACCGCCAACAGACGCGGCCGCCCTTGCGCCTTGGCCTCTTCATCCTCCAACAAGTTGGAGCTAAAGCTGATATCGGTGCCTGGATATTCGTAATCCCAATACCACTGCTGACCGATGGCCTTCACCCGCACATCAGCTTTCGGAAAATCATATTGATTATAGAGCAGATCGAAGCTCGGCTTGGCGATCACCCCAAGAATCAAAATGGGAATCACGGTCCAGGCAATTTCAAGACCGGTGTGATGGGTGGTCTTCGACGGCGTCGGATTGGCCTTCTCACGAAACTTGATCACCACATAAACCAGAAGAAACAGGACGAAGAGTGTGATCGCCGTGATGATCCATAACAGAAAATTATGGAAGTCATAAATTTGCCGGGCAATCACAGTTGCCGGTTCCTGCATACCAAGCTGCCAAGGTTCAGATCTGCCCGGCGCAGCCAAAGCCAACGAAGCCAATGCGGGAAGGCCGAGCAGGCCCAATACGGATCCCCAAATGGTTCTGATGAAGTTTTTCACCCCACGTCCCTTTCCAGTATCGTTCTATCTTTGTACTTCTCTATTGACCAAGGACCGTTCATCCCGGCGCGCCGCATTAATCATTAATGTTAAATGTCGCGTACAGAACAGCCCCTTCCGCCTCTTCACATCAGAAAATGGCGACAACATAACAGCTTGAAGCCTTTACATCATGAACTTGATATGATGCCCGATAACATCGCAAGGTTGGACTGCATCAATTACGGCTGACACCGAAATTTCAGAGCTCCCCAATGCGACGCTTCACGGCTTTTACCGCTTATATTTATCTTAATTCATTTGCTTCATGCCTGAGATGAAATGCCAATTATTGCATTGCAACAGCGTACCTCCCTGAGGCCCGCCCAAGCCGCCTTTACCGCTAACGGTTTCCGCAGCCCAGACTTGCTTTCACAGTTCTGCCCACCGTTAATAAACGCAATTTTGGCTGACACCTTTTATTTATTTGGCCGTCATTTTTACGCCCCACCTCAGACAAAACTCACCCAGCGCTAAAGAAAGCATGACGGTATCAGCTTGACAACTACGCAGTTTCTCA
>WGBT01000371.1 GCA_015494185.1 Hyphomicrobiales bacterium
GGTTGATCGAGGTTTTCAGGGGCGTTTTCCACCGTGGTTGCACTGTTTTCAGCGGTTTCAACTTCTTCTGAAACGGAACGCCGCGCCCGCCTGGTGCGGCGGCGGCGGCGGCTCCGCTCATTGCCGTCTTCACTTCCTGGATCCGGTGGCGGCGCGGTTTCATCGCTATCGTCCGACTGGTGTGACCAATCCATCTGAATGACGTCTTCATCGACATTCTCATAGGCGCCAGCCGAGCGGTCAGGCGCATTGGGATCCCGTTCAACGGTGAAATTGGCCCCATGTAACTTATGGCTTGCCGAAATGGTCAGCGTGATGCCGAAATTTTTTTCAATCGCCATCAAATAGGGGCGCTTCATATTCAGCAGATAAAGCGCAACGTCGGTCGGAGCCTCGGCGATAAGGTCATAGGCGCGGCCGGATTGCAGTTTATTTTCAATTGCGCGCAACACGCAAAGGGCAATCGATTCCACGGAGCGAATGACACCGGTGCCCTGACAATGGGGGCAAGGGGTGGTGTTGGCTTCAAGCACCCCGGAGCGTAACCGCTGCCGTGACATCTCCAACAGGCCAAAGGCCGAGATCCGGCCGACTTGAATCCGGGCGCGGTCGTTTTTCAAACTCTCCTTCATCCGGCGTTCAACGGCACGGTTGTTGCGCCGCTCCATCATGTCGATGAAGTCGATGACAATCAAGCCTGCCAGATCCCGCAGCCGCAATTGCCGGGCGATTTCCTCCGCCGCTTCCAGATTGGTGGCAAGGGCGGTTTCTTCGATACTGTGTTCTTTGGTGGATTTGCCGGAATTGACGTCGATGGAAACCAGCGCCTCGGTCTGGTTGATGACAATGTAACCGCCCGATTTCAAGGTGACATAGGGGCTGAACATCGCATCCAACTGCCGCTCCACCTGATAGCGGTTGAAGATCGGTTCAGGATCCTTGTATTGGCGGACATTTTTGGCATGGCTTGGCATCAACATGCGCATGAAGTCTTTCGCCTGCCGATAGGCGCGCTGGCCAGCAACCAGCACCTCGTCGATCCCCTTGTCATAGAGATCACGAATTGCGCGCTTGATCAGATTGCCTTCCTCATAGACCAAGGTTGGCGCGGTCGATTTCAAAGTCAGTTCGCGAATGCTTTCCCACAACCGCAACAGATATTCAAAATCTCGCTTGATATCGGCTTTGGTGCGCGAGGCCCCCGCGGTACGGATGATCAGCCCCATGCCTTCCGGGATTTGCAATTCATCGGCGATTTTGCGCAGGCGCTTGCGGTCACTGATATTCGTAATCTTGCGTGAGATTCCGCCGCCGCGTCCGGTATTGGGCATCAAGACGGTATAGCGGCCCGCCAGCGACAGATAGGTGGTCAGGGCCGCGCCCTTGTTGCCGCGCTCTTCTTTGACGACTTGCACCAACAGCACTTGTTTGCGCTTGATGACTTCTTGAATTTTATAGTTGCGCAACCGCCGCACAGGCCGCCGTGGCAGTTCTTCGCGCGCATCATCATCGCGGCCAAGTTCTTCGATTTCGTCCTCTTCGCCGTTCTCGTCAGCTATTTCGATGGTTTGAGAAAAAACCTCTTCTTCGTCACCATCGGGGGAGATTACCAAGACCCGTTCCGTGCGCGTTGCCATGGTTCGGGAAGAAGTGTGGCGGCCAGGCGTGTCTTCTTCCGCAGGCAGAACTTCTGGGTCGAGATCAGGCGTGACAATGATGACGCCTTCATCTTCAATTTCAATGGCGGCGGGGGCATCACTTGCTTCGGCTTCCTGTGCTTCAGCTTCCTGCTCTTCGGCTTGACGGGCGCGCCGAGCCTCTTCCTGTTCGGCTTCCAATTCATGAAGCCTGTCGGCCACAGGAATCTGGTAGTAGTCGGGATGGATTTCATTGAAGGCCAAAAAGCCATGGCGGTTGCCGCCATAGTCGACAAAGGCCGCTTGCAAAGAGGGTTCGACCCGGGTCACCCGAGCCAAATAGATGTTGCCACGTAATTGTTTCTTGGCAGCCGATTCGTAATCGAATTCCTCGACTTTATCACCACGCACCACGACCACCCGGGTTTCTTCCGGATGGGTCGCATCGATGAGCATTTTGTTGGCCATCTCTCAGGTCCTTCCGGCGGTGAAGGGCGTGCCGGTGGTCCGAGATAGAGCATGTTGAATTTGCGTTCATCTGCGTCACCTTGAAAGGCCCGTTTCCGCCTGTTGGTGCCGCGACGAATAACAATCGCGTTAGAAAATGTGACACGAACACAGGCGCTCGCGCCGGTGTCAGAAAACTTAATCAATGATGAAGACCCGGTATAAAGCGTTTACTTTGAGCCGTTTTCACGCCGTTCTTCATGCGAACACGGGCAAGCAAGTGCTCTTTCGATCAAGGCCTGTCTCGTATCCTTTATGGCTGTATGGCTGGCATCTCACACCCTGAAAACGCACCCCAAAGGCCTGCTTTGAACAGAGAAGGGGAAAAGAACACCAACGGGAGCCATGACGGCAGGTTCAAATACGCGGATATGAGGTCTTCAAATTCTCCTGATTTTTCTGTCAGATTTGCACGATGCTGGACTAAACAGCACTGGCAAAAGCAATGTGTCACAAACGACCCGCTTGGCAGCCAGCTTCATTTTATCAACAGCAATTCGCGACAAACCGTGTCCTTTTCTCTCAAATCTCTCGCGATATGACGTCGCGGTGGTTTTCTGTTTAACGTGCTAGAAGAGTCCTAGAAGAGTCATAGGCTCATTCCAGGGCTCATTCCAGCGCTCATGAGAATATCAAATCTGCTCACAATTCCTGCTCAATCCAAAGCCAGAGGGCTTTATATTATATTTGTAATCGTATTTCCACGCCCCCACTGGATGGGCTTTCTGTCAGGAACATGTCAGCCTTTGCAAATCGTTCATCTTGGCGATCTTTACGCATATAGCCTTTAGCAAAACAGGCATTTGCATGTTTTTTGCTTTTGTTTTTTTGCTTTTGTGCATGCTTTTGGCGTCTTATCCAAGAGGCTGGACGTCACCGAATCCTTTGATACAAGGTTCAGGTTGCCTTCGTCTAGGTGCCTTCATTTTAGGTTGCCTGCCGAAGGCTGCCCGCTGACGTTGGATGATCGCTAATATCCATAATTCCCCCCCTCATAGCTGTTTTTAATAAAGGGGCAAATATCTCTTTAAATATCTCTTTTTGTCTCCAAAGCGCTAAATTTATCGGTGCAGGGCCAAATTGGGAGAAATCATTCATTTCGATCTTTGTCTGTTTGCGTGGTTATGATCAAGGCTTGAGCCTCGGCCTCGGGCCACGTCAATCTTCAAAGTTCTTAAGTCTCATCAACCTTCCCCACTTCCCCAAAACAGGCTTGCCAGACACGACACAAGGGCTGCGGTCGTCTCCCTCTCCCCCCCTTTGTACTTATTGAAGTAATAGGGGCAAAAGGGGGCGTTTGGCAAGAGCGATCAACCAACTGCGGTCACAAAATCATGGCATGTTGGGTCTTGTCATGACGTTGGCGTTACAAACCACGGGGCTTGAAGTTAGGTCGATTTTGCGGTGTGAAGGTTAATTTTTCGTAAAAGCCAGCCTTCAAGGGGATGGGAGTAAGACAGTTTAAGACAAGAACCCGGTAACAATTAGGGGTATGACTTGCCTATGTGCCCACAATGTTTCATAAACAGTAATTCTGCTCATATTTTATTGGGGGGAGAGGATTGACGGGATGATGATGTCGGATGCTATTCATTGCCCTTTGGGCAAAGCCCGAAAAGCTGTCCGATTTGCCGCCAGTTTGCGGATCATTTGGATGATGGCGGTCATTTTGGCAAGCGGTATGTTGATGATGGCAGTGGCCGGGGCGAGGCAGGCCGAGGCGCGCCCGGCCCAGCCGGTTGCCAAGGATGCCCGGTTGGGCGGGGACCTGAAACGCACCCGTTTCGTCGCCGATCTATCCAAGCCGGTGAATTTCCGGGTGTTCACACTTGCGGATCCCTATCGAGTGGTTGTCGATCTGCCAGAAGTACGGTTCAATCTGCCGGGCAAACTTGGCAAGCGGGGGCGGGGGCTGGTCCGCGCCTATCGTTACGGCCTTTATTCGGCCGGCAAATCGCGTATCGTTATTGACGTGAAACGTCCGGTGCGTGTTGTGCGTGCTTTCATCGTCGAGCCGCAAGAAGGACAACCGGCCCGTTTTGTCATCGATCTTGTGCCAACGGATCGCAAGACCTATATGGCCGCACTTGGCACAGTCTTCCAAGAAACCCGCTACAAGCAGGCAAACATCCCGGACAAGACACCGGCAAAGGCGTCTCAAGACGTGGCGCAAAACCAGACCGATCCTGGCAAGCCGATCATCATTATCGATCCTGGCCATGGCGGTATCGATTCGGGGGCGGTGAGCCGAAAAGGGGTCGAGGAAAAAAAGGTGGTCTTGGCGTTTGCCCATATGCTGCGTGATGTGCTTAAGGCTTCTGGCCAATTCAACGTGAAAATGACCCGCACCACAGATGTCTTCGTGCCGCTGCGTGATCGGGTGAAATTCGCCCGCCAGCATCGCGCTGATCTCATGTTGTCAATTCATGCTGACAGCTTGTCAAGGCGCAAAAAATATCGTTGGAACAAGGTGCGGGGCTCAACGATTTATACCCTCTCTGAACGCGCCTCTGACGAAGAGGCCAAAGCGCTTGCCCAGAAGGAAAATCTGTCCGACATTATCGCAGGTGCTGAGCTGCCGCCTGAAGCTGGCAGTGCCGTGACCGAGATTCTCATCGATTTGGCGCAGCGCGAAACCAAAAATCGCTCGATTGCCTTAGCAC